>JBFHVK010000105.1:0-9226 GCA_041589615.1 Gammaproteobacteria bacterium
CCTGAACAGGTAGCGGAGGCCAGAGGCTGGTTATTAGAATTACCAGATGCTGTAGCGGAAGACATTGCCAGAAACAATATGGACCGACTTTTCCCGCCTGGACAAACTCGCTAGATATAAAGTTTGCTCGAACGGTCTGCCTGTATTAACTTTAGCAAATAGGACATTAAATAATTGCAGGTGAAGCATGAACGAGCATTCTGATGCACTGGCAGACCTGAACAACCAGTTACCCCTTCGAGACAAACTGGTTGCAACTCACAAGACACTATCTGAACAGTTCCCTTTTATCGTGCGAATTGCTATCGCACTGTATGATGCCGAAACCAGTATTCTGAAAACCTATTTGCATAGCAGTGGTGACGATAATCCACTGGAAAATTATCAGGCCTTACTTGATGATGCGCCATCTCTCAAAGCCATTTTACAGCAGGGGCTACCCAGGGTGATCAACAATATGCTCACCTTCGAGGATGCAGGCAACGAACATACCCGGCGTATAGGTAGGCAGGGTTATGCTGCGAGTTATACACTACCAATATTTAATGAAGGTACTTTTATTGGCTTTATTTTTTTCAATGCTGATAAGCCAGATGTGTTTACTGAAACGGTTTTACGCCAGGTCGATATCTATGCACACATGATTTCACTACTGGTAATTAATGAACTTAATAGTGTGCAGACACTTGCTGCAGCAATTAAAACCACGGGTAGTATTACCCATGTGAGAGACCCGGAAACCGGAAGCCATCTCGACAGAATGTCCCGTTATAGCCGATTGATTGCTAGTGTACTAGCCGAAAAACACCAGCTAGATGATGGGTATATCGAACATATCTTTATGTTTTCACCATTACACGACATCGGAAAAATAGGCATACCGGATAAAATACTCCTCAAGCCTGACAGCTTAAATGAAGATGAAATGACGACGATGCGAACACATGCCCGTAAAGGTCGAGAAATGATTGATGACCTGCTGAGTAATTTCGCACTGGAGAATATCAAGTATCGGGATATGCTATGTAATATTGCTGAATTTCATCATGAATGTGTGAATGGCAGTGGCTATCCAGAAGGCAGGGCGGGTGATGATATTCCACTCGAAGCACGTATCGTTGCTGTTGCCGATGTGTTCGATGCGCTTACCAGTGCGAGACCCTACAAACTGGCCTGGTCTAATGACAGGGCAATAGAAACACTAAAGAAAATGGCTGGACGCCGCCTGGATGCTGAATGTGTTCAGGCTCTGGTTGATAGCATGGAGCAGGTCATTCGAATTCAACGAAAGTTTTCTGAAAATATGTATGGTTGAAGTTTTTTTCTAATCTGAATTCAGTATACGATCAATCGATCGAAGCTGCCTGAACCTCTCTCTATTCTCAATCCTGTAGCTGTTACCCCTGGTGTTTTTTGCACACGTTATTCTGTGAGCACCCTCACATTACATGATCATCTTTACAAAACACACTTGCATAAATTACAATTGGGAATATAATCCCAAATATAGCCGATGTATTTTTTTAAGCAGATATATCAGCCGGTATTTAAAAACTTATAAATATATGGTCATAAATACCATATATACAATAACTTAGGAGATGTTCCTCATGAATAATTCAGGTTTTTTCAAGCTGTCTGCTCTCGCAGGTGCAATTGCAATGGTAACTGCCTGTGGTGGTAGCAGTAGTGGTTCGGCAGACGCTGGGGATACATCTGTTGGTGTTATCACTGGTTTTGGCAGTATCTATGTTAATGGTGTGAAGTTTGATACCAGCAAGGTATCTCACAAGATTGACGGTAAGGATGCATTAGAGACTGAACTCTCAGTTGGTGATGTAGTGACTGTAACAGGTACCATTAATGCAGATGGTGTGACAGGTACGGCAACTGCGGTTAGCTGCGATGACGAACTGGAAGGTTATGTACTGGATGTGACTGGACTGGGCATTGATGGTACAGGTGAAATTAATGTGATGGGCCAGAGAGTTCTTATTACCTCTGACACTGTATTTGAAGGTGACGAAGTCAGTATATTTACTATCAATGACCTGGTCGTCGATAACATCGTAGAAGTTCATGGCTTCTCAGATGGCGCGGGCCTGGTAACGGCCACACGCATCGAAACCAAGGATTCAGATGAAGATGTTGAAGTAAAAGGCCTGGTCAGCAGTCTTGATAGCGTTGCAATGACCTTCAAGCTGGGTGAACTAACCATTGATTACAGCGCTGCTGTTGAAGTACCTGCTAATCTGGTAGAGGGTCTCTATGTAGAGGCTAAAACAGATGTAACTCTGACCGGTGACCTGGGTAGTGGCTTTACAATGACTGCCAGTAAGGTAGAAATTGAAGACGATGGCGACAAGGATATCGACGGCGACGAAGGTGAAGATTTCGAAGTGCAGGGTATGGTGAGTGATATCACCGAGACTTCTTTCCGCTTCAACGGCACAGTGGTCGAGTTCGCGTCACTTGATATTGATGATGATTTCGATATAGCAAGCCTGACTGAAGGTATGATGATTACCGTAGAAGGTTACATCGATGCTAATGGTAACTTCGTGGTTGAAGAAATCGAAGACGAGCATGAGTCTGAAGATGAAGTGAAAGGCACAGTGACGGCTAAAACAGACACTTCTGTGACAATACTCGTTGGCGTTGAGTCGATGACCTTCACGATCACTAACGAAACACGCATGATAGACGAGCAGGATGCAACCAAGCTTCATTACTTCGGTCTTGCGGATGTTAGCCTGGGAGACTGGGTAGAAATAGACTACTACATCGATACAGCTAATGGTGATACTAAAGTCGCTACCGAGCTTGAGCGTGATGATGAGCCTATGTAAGTAGGCTCGCAAATGGTTTCCCCGGTGTCGCGGGGGCTCGATATCCGTTAGCGATGGCGGATATCGAGTTTTTTATTAATAACTAAAGTTGGCTTTTCTGACGAATCCATTTTTGATTTAAAGCTAGCTTGGGATTATAATCCCATGATGAGTGATGATTTACAGGATATTCTACAGAAAGCAGCAGGCAAGATCCTGCGCCCACTGGTGCGCGTAATGTTGCGTAATGGGGTGGCCTGTGGCTCATTCGAATCGATGGTGCGTAAAGCCTATGTCGATGAGGCCTTTGATATGGCTCGTCAGCAGGGTAAAGCGACCGTATCAGCCGTGTCTGCCCAGACTGGCCTGTCACGAAAGGAAGTAAAGCGATTACATGAGCTGCAACCCTCCGAGAGTGGTGGTAATAGCCAGAAATATAATCGCGCAATTCGGGTAATCAGTGGCTGGATGAATGATGCTCGTTTCGTGTCTTCAGAAGGCATTGCACGTCCACTGGATATGGAATCTGGTGATAACAGTTTTGCCAGCCTGGTGAAAGATTACAGTGGTGATATTCCAACTCGAGCCATGTTCGACCTGCTGGCTAAAAGTGGCTGTGTAGAACAGGTTGATGGAAAAGTCTGCCTGATTAGCCATGCCTATGTCCCTGGTAATGACCCATCCGATGTCATCAATATACTCGGTGCCGATAGCAGCGAGCTAATGAACAGTATTATTTTCAACATGAGTTGTGACAAATCGCAACGCCGCTTTCAACGTAAGGTGTCAACCAGCGTACTGTCACCTGAGCATGTTAAAGCCTTTCATAAATATTCGTCTCGACGTTCTCAGGCATTACTTGAAGAACTCGATAACTGGTTAAGTGAGCATGAAAGCCAGCAAGGGGAAGCGTCTAAATATGTCAGTCTCGGTATTTACTATTTCGAGGATGATGAGACAACGTCCACTGATGCAACTGGCGAGGAGTCATCAAAATGAAACCCCGGGTTTATAAATTTTTTGCAATCATGAGTATTGCTGCACTGGTCGTTGCCTGTGGTGGTGGCGGAGGCGGTATAGCGGGTATTGGCGGTAGTGGTTATATCGCTACCGGTACTGTAACCGGCTTTGGCAGTATTTTTGTCAACGGTATTAAATTTGAAACGGATAGTGCAACATTTGAAGTTGAAGATGCATCATCCAGTCAGGCAGCCCTGAATATTGGTATGGTGGTACAGGTAAGTGGCAGCATCAATGCAGACGGTGTAACGGGTAGCGCAACAAAAGTTCGTTATGGAGACCAGTTACAGGGTCCTGTGGCCAGTTTAAGCCTGCCTGATGCAGATGGACGAACTCGTTCCTTTACGGTTATGGGTAGTAATGTACTTGTCGACTCGGTTGATACCGTATTTGATGGTTCTGGTTTTAGCTTTGATACGATCGCGTTAAATAATGAAGTCGAGATCAGTGGTTACTATGATGAGAATGAAATTCTCAGGGCAACTTACATCGAGCGTAAAGCCATTAGCTTTGATGCTTCATCAGAAGTAGAAGTGGAAGGTGTCATCGAAAACCTGAGTAATAGTAACTTTAAAATTCGTAATGTAAATGTGAATGCCGTATCTGCGAACCTGTCCGATTTCGAGGATGGTCTGCAAAATGGTGTCTATGTTGAAGTGAAAGGTATTTATAATGTTTCTACAAATACCATTACCGCCAGAGAAGTAGAAGCGGAAGACCTTAGCTTTGAAAATGATACAGAACTGAGTATTGAAGGTTACATTACTCGATATGTATCAAACAGTGACTTTGATATTAATGGTTTACGTATAAATGCTTCTGCAGCTGAATTTGAACCTGCAACATTACAGTTAAAATCAGGTATACAGGTTGAAGCAGAAGGTGAAATTGTTAATGGCGTCTTTATAGCAGATGAGATCGAAGCAGAAGACGGCGATGCTGAGGTGCATGCCTATGTGCTATCGACAGATCCGGCTGCTAATTCACTGGTGCTGAAGGTTACTGATACGCCTACTGTGCAGACTGTGACGGTAACGATCGACTCATCAACAACCCTTGAAGACGATGTGGCAGAGATTGAGCCCTTCAAACTGATACATGTATCTGCGGGTGATTTTGTTGAAGTCACCGGATTTGAGTCTGCTGTTTCAACAATCATGGCAATCAAGTTAAAACGTGTAAATATTGAGGCGCCAATGGATATTCTTTTGCAGGGTGTTGCCACGGAGGGTGATGAAAACTCTCCTAGAACTATTACTGTACTTGGTGTTCAATTTGATATTGCTCCTGATGCTGTGTTTCAAGATGAGTTGGAAAATCCTCTGGGAGATGCTGCGCTGAACGATCTATTGAGTGATATTCCTCTTATTAAAACGCCATTGGTGAAGCTTAAAGATGAATCAGGTGATAGTGTTGTCGACGAAATTGACCTGGAATAATATCAACAGACAATAAGTAGTACGTCAATTTAACTTGTAGAAGCCCGCGACAATAGTCGTGGGCTTTTTTTGTAGGTTATCTTATGATTGAAATTATTGCCCGGCAGCAAATATCCAGATAATCCCGACACCAATGGCTAAATAATCAGTCTGTTCTACTAACGGACTTTCTTCATATTCTGTACGGCTCAAATTCTGGTATCTCGCAAATGCAAAATAGATAATATCTTCAGTTCGCCAGTTCAGTGCAATGTCAAGGAAATAGCCGCTATAACCGGATTCTGATTCAAACGAGGGCCTTTCTGGAGTAGCAAAAGCGACTGGTACATCATAGTAATATTTATGATAATCCTGTGATGCATATCTCAGGCCTGTACTTAGCTGATAGGAAAAACCTGTTTTGTACGGTCGCAGAGTTTCATAGCTGATACGTGGCTCAATAATCCAGCCAATATTCTCAGTGTGTTTCAGGTCGGTTGCTATGGCTGTGCGTACAGGAAGTTCGAGTCGAAATTCGAAAGGCTGGCGTCGGCCGCCTGCGAAAATGACTTCAAGTGAAGGGCCTACCTGTAGTACCGTATCAATATCCGGCATACCGCGTCGAATATCACTGTCTGAACTATTAAAGGGTATACCAAGGTCTCCACTGATATTCAGGCGGATACTGGGAGACTCGTAGAAAAAGCCACGAACGCCTTCATCGATTTCGAAATAATCCGATTGTATTCTAAGTAAGGGGAAAGGGATGACTAGCTGGTCATTCTGTTTTGAGCCAGGGTACAGGGGAATGTCAATTGCGGCTGCTCCTGCACCTATTTCCCAGAATGTTTCCCTTGCCTGTGTTGATACTGACAAGCAGCCTGTGAGAATACCCGTTACGAGAGCTGCAGAAATATGTTTCATGCTGTGATGCTTTACAATTATTAGAAATAACTATATTAAAGTATTTTGCGGCTTAATACTAAACTTTATCAGGGTTTCAGGGAGCAATTAACAGGCCACGAAATCATCAATAGAGTTTATTCAGCTAGCAACTCATGCTATAAATAGCAAAAGCCTGATAAAACATTTCAATATTATAATTATCATGGAAATTATTAAGGATAATGATCCTGTTAAACAATAGACAGTATCATTATTGATGGAACTATTTAATGCAATCAAAATTGCTGGATTCTCTCAGTACTGTTCAGACGCCGGAAGGTGTTGATCTATATCTTAGACTGGCCGGTGTCTGGCCACGTAGTGTAGCCTGGATAATCGACTCCCTGATACGTATTGCAGTCTATATCGTACTGAGTATTGTCACTGGTATGATGGGAGATATTGGTGCTGGTTTTATGCTGATCAGCATATTCCTTATAGAATGGTTTTACCCGGTAGTATTTGAAGTGCTCAACGATGGCATGACACCGGGTAAAAAATCACTGGGTATACAGGTACTAAATGGTGATGGTACGCCCATTGGCTGGTCATCGTCCATGTTAAGAAATATTCTCAGGACGGTAGATTTTCTTCCTCTATTCTATGGCGTAGGCTTTATCTCCATGCTACTCAATGATCGTTTTCAACGTCTGGGAGATCTTGCTGCTGATACTGTGGTTGTCTATCGTAATGATATTTCCCGCCTCTCAGATATTCCTCATCAGGATGCGATAAAACCGGTGTTCGACCTGAATCTCAAAGAGCAGCAGGCGATCATTCGCTATGCTGAAAGAACAGGTCAGCTTTCAAATGAACGACTTGAGGAACTGGCCGAAATTCTTGATCCACTGGATCAGCACCAGCATAAAATGAATAAGAAAAAATTACTGGCTATTGCAAATGGACTGATAGGTCGAGTATGAAGCAGTCTGATTTTGAAAAAAAATATCTTGGCTTCTGGGAAGACATAGAAAAGCTACTTGATATATCTCCGGTGGCATCAGGGAGTTCAACAGAAAAAAGAAAGCAACGAAAAAATTTATTAAGAAGCGATCTTGGTGAAACATTTCCTGAGAATTATCGTTTACTATGCCATCATTTGTCATTAGCGCGCTCCAGGCATTACAGCCCTTTACTTGTAGAGCGACTTGAGCAGATGGTTATTCGTAGTCATCAGTTGTTCTATAAGCGTAAAACACACTTGTTGTCGACTGTTCTGAGGTATTTTACCTTTGATTTTGCTCGCTCTGTCAGAAATGAGTGGCGTTGGGTATTGCTATCAGCAATACTTTTTTTCGGCTCATTTATCGGGATGATTGTCAGTCTGCAGTTTTATCCAGATATGGTGTATACCGTTATCTCAGCGGAGCAGCTTGCAGATATGGAAACGATGTATGACCCGACGGTAGACAAGATCGGTCGTAATCGAGATTCGGCTACTGACTTTCAGATGTTTGGTTATTATATATTTAATAATACTGGAATAGGACTTAAAACATTTGCCAGTGGACTGGTCTTTGGTATTGGCTCTGTAATCACTTTACTGTTTAATGGCCTGGTCATTGGTGGCGTAGCTGGTCATTTAACTTATATTGGCTATAGTTCGACATTCTGGCCGTTTGTCTCTGGTCATAGTGCAATGGAGCTTGGTGCTATTGTGCTATCAGGTGCTGCAGGGTTTAAGCTTGGTTTTTCAATCATTAGCCCCGGCAGGAAAAGTCGATTACGCTCTCTACGAGATAGTGCTCGTGAAGCCGTCTTCATGATGTATGGTGTCGCTACCATGTTTATCGTGGCAGCTTTTATCGAGGCATACTGGTCTTCAATTTCTACTATACCTGCAATGATAAAATATAGTGTTGGCATTGGTCTTTGGGTGTTACTTTTAATTTATTTCGTGTTTGTGGGGCGTAGTCGTGCAACTCGATAAAATCATCATAGCTCTACGTGATCGTACCCCCTGGGAAGCAATGGATCTTGGCGTGATGCTTATAAGGTCTATGTGGGGTGTTATATTTATACCCTGGGCCATACTCATGTCGCTTGTACTGGCATTCGTTATATTTGCACAGCTCAATAATTTCTGGTATTTCGCTGCTTTTTTCATGTGGCTGGTTAAGCCTGTATACGAAAGTATGCTTCTGTTTATTCTAAGTCGCGGTGTATTTGGTGAATACCCTACAGCTACTGATGTGTTTTCATCGACATCTGACTGGTTAAAAACCGGGTTAATGACAACTTTATCTTTCTGGCGCTTATCTCCGTCTCGCTCATTCAATATGCCTGTGCATCTACTCGAGGGATTACGCGGAGCAAAACGTAAAAAACGTTTGCAGGCATTGCATCGTGTTACTGGTTCTCATGCGATGGGGGTAACACTGATTGGTATACATTTTGAATATGTTCTAGCCATGACACTATATGTTCTGATATTTTTTCTTGCGCCTGAAACATCAATCGATTATCTCAATACAATGGTGGAAAATACGGGCGATCAAACCTGGTGGTTTATATTAGGTGCGCTGGTATACGCAGTCACACTATTTATTCTTGAGCCATTCTATGTTGCGGCGGGTTTTATGCTGTATCTCAATCGTCGTACTCAGCTAGAGGGCTGGGATATAGAACTTGATTTTCGAAACCTGGCAAAACGAATCAATAATCCACATGGATTTGCAGTTAAGGATTCCGGTAATGCATAGAATTCGCTATCTCGTTCTAGCAATTATGATGATGAATGTGACTATTTTATATGCAATGTCAGACATTCAACCATCTGATAAAGTAGCCCTGCGACCAGAATTGTCAGAACAGCGTAAGTCTATTGATGAATCAGCTGAAATTATTCGTCAGGTCAAAGAGTCCAGGCCATTCGTTAATATTGAACAGGAGAAAGTCTGGAATTTTCAGGATAAAACTGAAGAAAGTGAAGCGTCGAGTCCTGATTTACTCTGGATTGCAGAATTATTTCGTCTTTTTGCGATTATAATTGAAGCTGCCCTATGGCTGTTACCA
>JBFHVK010000106.1:0-9218 GCA_041589615.1 Gammaproteobacteria bacterium
AAACGCTTCTATGTCACGATAGTTGATAAGAATTTTAACCTGGCGTTTAGCTGGTGTGTTTGCGAGTTCAGTAAAGCGTTGTAACATTTCCTTTTCTGAATATTCTGTAGCGGGGTACCAGCAATCGGCTTTTTCTAATAGCCTTAGACGATGATCTACAGCGCCATTTAATTCTAATGTTAAATTATGTTGTTTAATAAGCTCGATTGCCGGTAAAAAACGCTCTCTCTGCAGACCATTTTTATACAGATCGTCCGGTGGCTGATTTGAAGTAACAACAAGAATCACCCCTGCGGAAAAAAGATGATCCAGCAACCCGTATAATAACATCGCATCGGTGATATCAGAGACATGGAATTCATCCAGGCAGATGACCCTGTAGCGACGCGCAAACGACAGTGCAATATATTTAAGCGGGTGTTTACGCGCACCAATCAGGCTGAGCTGATCATGTACCGCGCGCATAAAATGGTGGAAGTGTAGTCGTATCTTACGATCACCAACCAGGTAGCGTTCATCCAGCGTGTCATAAAACATATCCATCAACCAGGTCTTACCACGGCCTACATCTCCCCAGATGTAGCAGCCTTTAAGAGAACCTGTGCGCTTTCCAAAGAATGAGGAAATGCGACTGGCCAGGGTTTGCTCCTGTATCAGGCTATGCCGTATACCTGTCTGCAACTGCTGTAATGTTTCCACTATCTGTTGCTGATTTGCATCTTCCTGGTAACTATTAAGCTGTAATTGCCGGATGTATTCTTCTTGAATTGCCATAAAATATTTTGATAGATTTATTTTTATTATATATCAGTAAGATACATAACATTGTTAAAGTAATCTAATATATGTTCCATGCGTTAAAAAACGGCCAGATTTTGAATTCACTAAAATGATTATGACCTATCAGGCAAACAATTACAGATTAATTCACATGCCTCTGGCATGATATGAAGATAACACAGTCCAGACTGCACAAGTCATTGAGAATCAAATAGTTATTTGCTAATATTCACTACGATTTCTGCAGCACCTCAATCCGACCTATAAGGCCAAAAATAACCTGATGACACGCTATATATTTATCACCGGTGGTGTAGTTTCTTCCCTGGGTAAGGGAATAGCTGCGGCTTCACTGGGTGCCATACTCGAGGCACGTGGATTATCCGTCAGAATGCTCAAACTTGATCCCTATATCAATGTTGACCCTGGCACGATGAGCCCCTTTCAGCATGGTGAAGTGTTTGTCACTGATGATGGTGCCGAAACAGATCTGGACCTCGGTCACTATGAGCGTTTCGTTAATTCCAGAACCAGCCAGGCAAGCAACTTTACCTCCGGCAGAATTTATGAAAATGTTATTCGTAAAGAACGCCGTGGCGAATACCTCGGTGGAACCGTACAGGTTATCCCCCATATTACTGATGAGATTAAACGCAGCATCATCAAGGGTGCGGATGATGCCGATATCGCCATGGTCGAAATTGGCGGAACCGTGGGTGACATTGAATCATTACCCTTCATCGAGGCGATTCGCCAGATGGGTGTTGAAATGGGCCACGATCGTGCGATCTTTATTCACCTCACACTGGTACCCTATATTGCTTCTGCCGGTGAAGTTAAAACCAAGCCGACACAACACTCGGTAAAAGAGCTGCGTTCTATTGGTATCCAGCCGGACATTCTGCTGTGTCGCTCGGAAAAATACCTGCCTATAGAAGAACGTCGTAAAATCGCACTTTTTACGAATGTTGAAGAAAAAGCAGTTATCTCGGCTAAAGACCTGGATCACATCTACAAGATACCCCAGTGGTTACATGACCAGGGACTAGATGACATAGTTGCCGACAAGCTAAGACTTGACCTGCCACCTGCAGACCTTTCTGACTGGCAGGCAGTTGTTAAGGCACTGGAATACCCGGAATCCGAAGTCACTATCGGTATGGTGGGTAAATACGTTGACCTGACTGAATCCTACAAGTCACTCAACGAAGCATTAATACATGCAGGCATTCAGAACAAGGCGCGTGTGCACATCAAGTACATCGATTCAGAGACGCTTGAAAGTGGTGACATGAGCCAGCTCGAAACACTCGATGCTATCCTGGTACCGGGTGGCTTCGGAAAGCGTGGAGTCGAGGGCAAGATTGCTGCTGTTCAGTATGCTCGTGAAAACAAGGTACCTTACCTGGGTATCTGCCTGGGTATGCAGGTTGCCGTAATTGAGTATGCACGTCATATGGCGAATATGACTGATGCTCACAGTACAGAGTTTAATTCCAGGACAGAGCATCCGGTGATTGCACTGATTACGGAGTGGATGTCCAAAGACGGTGCCACAGAAACACGCGATGAAAATTCGGATCTTGGTGGCACCATGCGCCTGGGTGCACAGCCCTGTGTTTTACAGTCTGATAGTCATGTAAAAGCAGTATACGGCGCCGATGAAATTTCAGAACGTCATCGACATCGTTATGAATTTAATAATACCTATATGCAGGAACTGGAAGAAAAAGGCCTGGTTTTCTCAGGACGCTCAGTCGATGGCAATCTTGTAGAAGTCATCGAAATCACCGAGCACCCCTGGTTTATTGCCTGCCAGTTCCACCCTGAATTCACATCCACACCACGTAAAGGCCATCCATTGTTTACAGACTTCATTAAAGCAGCCTGTACACACCGTGATGAGCGAGGAAAATACTAGATGAATCTTTGCAGTTTTAAAGCGGGTCTTGACCAGCCATTTTTCCTGCTCGCGGGTCCTTGCGTAATCGAGTCGGAAGCGATGGCGATGAATACCGCTGAGCAGCTAAAGCAAATTACGACTAAACTGGGTATTCCCTTTGTGTATAAGTCGTCATTTGACAAGGCAAACCGTTCATCAATAGACAGCTTTCGTGGGCTTGGTATGGAAGAGGGCCTGCGTATATTGCAGAAGGTAAAAGATGAGCTGGACGTTCCAGTGATTACCGACGTGCATGAAGATACCCCGATGGATGAAGTCGCTGACGTGGTCGATATTTTGCAGACCCCGGCATTTCTCTGTCGCCAGACCAATTTTATTTTAAAAGTCGCAGCTGCCGGTAAGCCGGTGAATATCAAGAAAGGCCAGTTTATGGCACCCTGGGATATGAAAAATGTTGTTGATAAGGCACGTACCACGGGCAACCAGCAGCTCATGGTATGTGATCGTGGCGTATCATTTGGCTACAATAACCTGGTCTCGGATATGCGTGCCCTGGCGGTCATGCGTGAAACCGATTGCCCGGTGGTATTCGATGCAACTCATTCTGTACAGCTACCCGGTGGACAGGGCTCATGCTCTGGTGGTCAGCGAGAACATGTACCGGTTTTGGCCAGGGCAGCGGTTGCTGCTGGCATTTCCGGACTGTTTATGGAGTCCCACCCCGATCCCGCTAATGCATTAAGTGATGGTCCCAATGCATGGCCGCTTGGAAAAATGGAAGCCTTACTGGCACGTTTGAAAGACATTGACCATCTGGTGAAGTCATCACCATTTGAAGAGACACAGTTATAACAGGCCACTGTAATACGCCTGTCATAACCCTGTTATATAGTATGAAACGAAATTAAGAAGTAACAATAAATACTTGATAGTATTGAGGAAAACATGTCAAAAATAAAGCAAATTATTGCTCGTGAAATTCTGGACTCCCGTGGTAACCCTACCGTAGAAGCTGATGTTATTCTAGAAAGCGGTATACGCGGTCGAGCCGCTGTGCCATCAGGCGCATCAACCGGCGCACGTGAAGCCATTGAATTACGTGATGGTGATAAGTCGCGCTATATGGGTAAGGGCGTACAGAAAGCCGTTGCCAATGTGAATGGCGTTATTCAGGACGCGCTGAAAGGCATTGATTGCCGTGAACAGCAACAAATTGATGACATCATGATCAAGCTGGATGGCACACACAACAAGGAAAAGCTGGGTGCCAACGCACTACTGGCAGTTTCCCTGGCGTCTGCCCATGCAGCGGCTCTGTTCGAAAAGAAAGACCTGTTCGATTACCTGGGTAATGGCACATTCAAACTGCCAGTACCGATGATGAATATCATCAATGGTGGCTCACATGCAGATAACAGTGTTGATCTGCAGGAATTCATGATCCTGCCAGTAGGCGCACCTTCATTTAAGGAAGCACTACGCTACGGCACTGAAGTATTCCATACACTTAAATCAGTATTGAGTGCACGCGGGATGAATACCGCAGTGGGTGATGAAGGTGGTTTTGCACCTGATCTGTCATCTAACGAAGAAGCCATTGAAGTTATTCTGGAAGCAATCGAGAAAGCGGGTTTCACACCGGGTAAAGATATCTACCTGGGTCTGGATGTTGCGAGCTCTGAATTCTATAAAGATGGCAACTACAACCTGGCATCAGAAAACCGTATTCTGTCTTCTGAAGATATGATCGATTACCTGGCCGCATGGTGTGACAAGTACCCCATTATCACCATCGAAGATGGCCTGGATGAAGGCGACTGGGATGGCTGGAAGAAGCTTACAGAACGCCTTGGCGACAAGGTTCAGCTGGTCGGTGATGACCTGTTTGTAACTAACACCAGTATTTTCAAGGAAGGTATTGAGAAGAACATCGCCAACTCAATCCTGATCAAGTTTAACCAGATTGGAACGCTGACAGAAACACTGAATGCAATCAATATGGCGCATGATTCAGGTTACACCGCGGTTGTTTCACACCGTTCAGGTGAAACTGAAGACAGCACCATTGCTGACCTGTGTGTTGCAACGGCAACAGGGCAGATTAAAACCGGTTCACTGTCACGTTCAGATCGTGTAGCCAAGTACAACCAGCTTCTGCGCATCGAAGAAATTCTCGGAGACAAGGCTGTGTATGCTGGCAAATCTGCATTCAAGCACCTGTCCTGAACAGTCAACGGTCTGGAGATAGACTGATTGAAATGGCTACTATCACTGCTCATTGCTCTGTTACTGTTATTACAGTACAGGCTATGGGTGGGTGATGGCGGTGTTCCTGAAGTGGTCCATCTGCAGCAGGAAGTTGAAAAGCAACAACAGGAAAAACAGCAGCTCGAAGAGCGTAACGCCTCACTGGCTGCAGAAGTATCCGACCTGAAACAGGGACTGGATGCCATAGAAGAACGTGCCAGAAGTGAACTTGGCATGATCCGCAAAGACGAAACCTTCTACCAGATCATCAATCCTGATGAATCATCTACTCATGAATAACTCGAAGCAACAAGCAACATACTGGGCGATTATACCCGCAGCGGGCGCAGGCAAGCGTATGCAGGCCGACCGCCCTAAACAGTATCTCATGCTGGATAATAAAACGGTCGTTGAGCACACCCTGGATCGCTTACTTTCAATTGATGACATACAGGGTGCGGTGCTTTCCCTGAGTTCGACTGATGAATACTGGCCAGATCTCAACTACCAGAATGATAAGCCTGTGCTGATGGCAAACGGTGGTAAGGAGAGGGCAGACTCGGTATTCAATGCTCTGCAGTTTTTAGCCGATAACACGGCAGATGCCTCAACTGTATGGGTTCTGGTGCATGACGCCGCCAGGCCCTGTGTTCGCTGTGATGATATCCAGAAACTGATCGAGCAGGCCAGTGATGAGAACGGCGGTTTGCTGGCGTTAAGTGTGCGCGATACAATGAAACGCGATAATTCACTGGGTCGTGTGAGCACAACAGTAGACCGTAATGGCCTTTGGCACGCCCTGACACCCCAGATGTTTCGCCTGGATCTGCTCATAAATGCGCTACAACAGGCAAACAGGCAGGGACTCGCAGTAACCGACGATGCCTCAGCAATGGAGCTTGCCGGTTACCAGCCCCGTCTTATCGAAGCTCATGAAGACAATATTAAAATAACCCGTGCATTTGACCTGCAACTGGCGCATCTATACCTTCAGCACCAGAAAGCCTCCTGATCCTCTGTCATAACACCACAGCTATATCCTGTCGTTTCATCCAGACAGCTGGCTCCTTGCCGTTCTGTTCTGCTTTCTTCATTGCTGTTCCATAAACGAAAAGCCATCGTCATTCCCGAGTGCTTCTATCGGCAATCCAGTGACTTTGCAGCTCCTAGGGCCACTGGATCTCCGATTAAAGCATTCGGAGTTGACGATACGAGTTATATGCTGTTTGATTACAAGAGACAAAATACATATAAGCATTTGCTTTATTTATTTTCACTATCAAAGTATTAGAAAATTTTGATTAGAATTTAACTATTAAAAGCATATTATTGATTTGTAGTTTCCAGTTTAACCACTAACAGGAGAAAAAAATGGAACTCAAAGGCAGTCAAACAGAGCAAAATCTTAAAGATGCATTCGCAGGTGAATCACAGGCTAATCGTCGTTACCTGTATTTTGCCAGCAAGGCTGACGTAGAAGGTTATAACGATATCTCTGCATTATTCCGTTCAACTGCAGAGGGAGAAACCGGGCACGCACACGGACACCTTGAATACCTGGAGCAATGTGGTGATCCAGCAACAGGCATGCCATTCGGCGCAACAGCAGATAATCTTAAATCTGCAGTAGCAGGTGAAACTCACGAATATACCGATATGTACCCCGGTATGGCTAAAACTGCACGTGATGAAGGTTTCGATGAAATAGCCGACTGGTTTGAAACACTGGCTAAAGCAGAGCGCTCACACGCCAATCGTTACCAGAAAGCCCTCGATGAAATGGAATAAAATTTAGCTTGCAGCTAATCATCATTAAATACAGGGACGTATTTTACCCAGGAC
The DNA here is from genome assembly GCA_041589615.1 of Gammaproteobacteria bacterium. Classification (GTDB taxonomy): domain Bacteria; phylum Pseudomonadota; class Gammaproteobacteria; order SZUA-229; family SZUA-229; genus SZUA-229. Next base: position 6,773 of record JBFHVK010000106.1, read on the forward strand.
ACTAATTGATTACGCATTAATCTATGGAGATTAATATGCCCGGCGCACCTCGTGAAGGTAATTTAGAAGCTCCAACTCGTCATCCCATCGACTGGAAAAGCGAGGAGTTCTACAATGAAGAAGCACTCTTTAAAGAAATGGAACGTGTGTTCGACATCTGTCATGGTTGTCGGCGCTGTGTGAGTCTGTGCCAGTCATTTCCGACACTGTTCGACCTGGTAGATGAATCATCAACATTCGAAGTGGATGGTGTAGATAAACAGGATTACTGGAAAGTCGTCGATCACTGTTACCTGTGCGACTTGTGCTATATGACAAAATGTCCATATACACCACCACATGAATGGAACCTCGACTTTCCGCATCTGATGTTGCGTGCGAAATCATTCAAATTTAAACAGGGCAATACCAGATTACGCGATAAGGTATTAAGTAATACGGATGCGGTTGGTAATCTTGCCGGTATTCCCGTGATATCGTCCATCGTAAATACAGTTAATAAAAATGCCACTGCAAGAAAAGCACTACAGGCTGTGCTTGGTGTGCATGAACACGCGAAATTACCTGAGTATCACAGCAATAGCTTACGCAAACGGATAGCTCAAAGTAATAAAACAACCAGCATAGAAGCGAAACCTGCTGGAGATACAACAGGCAAACTTGCCTTATTCACCACCTGCTATATGAATCGAAACGAACCTGAAATAGGTGATGACTTTATGGCAGTGTGTGAACACAACGGCATACAGGTTAGCACACCACAGGTTGAAAAATGCTGTGGCATGCCAAAACTCGAACTAGGTGATTTTGAATCGGTTGAAAAAGCTAAACAGGTTAATATACCTGAGCTAGCTCGACTGGTCGATGAGGGATATGACCTTACTGCATTGATACCCTCCTGCGTTTTAATGTTTAAACAGGAATTACCCCTGATGTACCCGGATGATGCTGACGTACAGAAAGTTAAAGCGGCATTTTATGATCCATTCGAATACCTGATGATTCGACATAAACATAATCTGCTTAACACTGACTTTAAGGTACCCCTTGGTAGAACGGTGTACCATGCAGCCTGTCATCAACGCGTGCAGAACATAGGCCCAAAAACTAAAGATATTCTTGCCTTAATACCCGACACAGACGTACAGGTAATAGAACGTTGCTCAGGACATGATGGTACATACGCGGTTAAAAAAGAATTTCACGAAGCGTCTATGAAAATTGTTAAGCCGGTAGTTAACCAGCTTAAAAAAGCCGAAGCTCAGCATTATGGCAGTGACTGTGCAATGGCGGGGCATCATATTGAAAACGGCTTACAGTCAGGGCAGAAACCCGAGCATCCTATTAGCTTATTACGTAAGGCGTATGGCATTTAATTAACCGACACTATGGAGTTTACAATGGCAAAACTTACCCGTGAAAAACTCGATACGCTTGAGAAATATTCTGAAAACAGAAACGCATTCAGGCAACAGGTTATCGAACACAAGAAAAACAGGCGCGTTGCACTGGGAGACCATGCCAGTCTTTATTTTGAAGATGAAATGACAATGCGCTACCAGGTACAGGAAATGCTACGCATTGAAAAAATATTTGAAGCAGATGGCATACAGGAAGAAATAGAAGTCTATAACCCGCTTATTCCAGATGGTAACAACTGGAAAGCCACCTTCATGATCGAATACTCAGATGAGAATGAGCGCAGACAGGCACTGGCTAAACTAAAGGGTATAGACAAACATGTCTGGATAAAAGTTGGCGATTGCGAGCATGTTAATCCAATAAGCAATGAAGACCTGGAAAGGGAATCGGAAGATAAAACATCCGCAGTTCACTTCATGCGTTTTGAGTTAAGTGATGAAATGATTGCAAAAGCAAAATCCGGTGAGACCATTTCCATGGGCATCGACCATCCTGAATATACGGTAACAGTTGAATCCATACCTGACAATATACGACAGTCGCTGGTTGGGGATTTACACTAGCCTTCAAAAATACATACAGTGATATATTTAGATTTCACTGTATGTATTTATGCACCATCACTCTACTTTAGATATCTACACCTTTAAGAGCCCAGCTACTTCCAGCTTCAATGGCATCTGGATGATAACGGTGTACCTTATATTCAACCGCAGTAACTTTCTCATCTGGAACATCGACCATTAAGAGCAGTTCATTATGACTTAGGGCATCTTTCAGCTGACTAAGATGAACCTGTGGTATATGACTAGCAAAAAAATTACCCGCTGAAAAACTTACAATCATTACACCCAGGCAGGCAAGTGCAATAAGATAATTTGCAGTCAATAAGGTCATAATAAATATCGTCATGCAAATAAAGAAAAGCACCAGGTTTCCTCGCCAGAATATTTTTTCAAGTTTACTGGCACGGTCTTCTGCCATGTTCTTGCTCGCTAGCGGTAATGCCTGTGTGGACAATCCA
>JBFHVK010000107.1:0-9210 GCA_041589615.1 Gammaproteobacteria bacterium
AGTGCTGGAAAATCCCTGTAAAATCAAGCCTAAAGCGACACTTTTTAGACCATCTTCTATACCAGTACCAGTATAGACGTCAAATAACAAAATTTCTTGGAAAATTTCCGAAGTTGCTGATTTTATTGATTTAACCAGCTCCTCAACCGGAATTTCCTGCTTCACTAACAAAGCCAGGTCACGGCGCACTTCAGGAAACTTGGAAAGCGGCTTAAACGCCGGCACAGCGCCTTCTAACAGTGCTTTCTGGTCAACTTCAAAGAGGTAAACCGGAGGCTCAATATCGAGTGTTTTACGGGTATTTGGGTGAAGGGCACCAACCCAGCCAATTGCTTGATTTTTCTTGAAAATCTGCGCTGATTGCCCTGGATGAAGGGCAGGATGTGCGGTTTTTTCGAAACTCACCTCATCTAGCCCACCGAGTGACAGAATGGCCTCAATATCAGCCTTAATATCGAAAAAATCGACTTTGCGGTCATCTGTTGACCACTGCTCCGAGACAACTGTGCCAGTAATCGCACCACTAATTTTGGCATGCTGTTCCAGCTCACCATCCTTCTGGATGAAGGTCAGGCCTGTTTCGAATAACCTGACTCTGGGTTGCTGGCGGTTCAGGTTATGCTGAACGGCCTTTAGCAAACCGGGCCAGATACTGGTGCGCATCACCGAAAGATCAGCCGAGATAGGATTTGCCAGTTTTACCGGCTCTATATCGGGGTTGATTGCTGCCTGCCATTTAGGATCGACAAAGCTGTAGCTAATCGCCTCAAAATACCCACGCTCTACCAGTGTTTGCTTAACCCTCTGCAGATCTATCGCCTCTTCTTTCAGCGGCTTCATCACCGGCTGATAGCTGGGCATACTGCGAGGTATATTATTGTAACCATGGATACGAATAATTTCTTCGATCAGGTCCGCTTCAATGGCGATATCAAAGCGGAAGCTGGGTGCCGTTACCTGCCAGCCATCAGCCTGTTTCTCCAGTAGCATGCCCAGCTTGCCGAGGATCGCTTCAATTTCAGCTTCCTCAAACGTCAGGCCCAGCATGCGATTAACACGTTCCAGTCTCAGTTGTATGGGCTCGCGTACTGGCAGGTCATTTACAGAAGTCTGATCAATCAGAGGCCCGGCATTACCACCACAGATGTCGATTAACAGCTGAGTCGCTCGCTCCAGTGCTTTCGCAGGCATATCAGCATCGACTCCGCGTTCAAAGCGATGAGATGAATCGGTGTGCAGACCGTATTCACGCGCCTTACCGGCAATCGCCAGCGGGTTAAAGTGCGCTGACTCAAGGAACAGGTTGCGGGTGTTGTCGCTTACGCCTGAACCTTCTCCGCCCATAATGCCTGCGAGTGCCAGAGGCTTTGCCTCATCTGCAATCAGCAGGGTATCTTCTACCGCCGTAATTTCCTTGCCATCCAGCAGGGTAATCTTTTCACCGACTTCAGCCATACGCACCTGGATACTGCCCTGCAGTCCGTCCAGGTCGAAGGCATGCATGGGCTGGCCCAGCTCGAGCATCACATAGTTTGTTACATCCACCGCAGGCCCCAGGCTACGTATGCCAGAACGTCGCAGCTTTTCTACCATCCATAAAGGTGTCGGCGCATTTACATTAACATCACGAATCACCCGACCCATATAACGTGGACAGGCCTGTGTGGCCGATACAGACACATTGAATGTCTCGTCAATAGCTGGTGAGACAGGCGAGAATTCAACGGGCGTCATATCACACTGGTACAACGTAGCTACTTCTCGCGCGACTCCAGCGAGGCTGAGGCAGTCACTACGATTTGGCGTCAGGTCGACTTCGATGACGGTATCTTCCAGTTGCAGGTACTCACGGATGTCGGTACCAATCGGTGCATCATCTGGAAGCTCCATCAGGCCATCTGCCTGCTCGGCGAGCCCCATTTCCTTCTCGGAACACAGCATGCCAAATGACTCAACACCGCGGAGTTTGGATTTCTTTATCTTAAAATCACCCGGTAATACCGCACCAACCGTTGCACAGGCCACCACCAGGCCTTCGCGCACATTCGCTGCACCACAGACGATCTGTAATTCTTCGTTGCCCGTATCTACCTTACAGACATTTAACTTATCTGCATCAGGGTGTTTTTCTACCGATTTAACTCGTGCCACAACAATATTATTAAATTGACCTGCTGCAGGCTCAACGGAATCAACTTCCAGCCCGGCCATGGTAATCGTTGCACACAGTTCCTCGGTATCAACCTGAGGATTAACCCACTCGTGTAGCCAGTTTTGTGAGATTTTCATCTTTCAAACCCTTGGTTCGATTTAACGAACTTAAAATCATTTACTTCTGATTGTAAATTTTCTGTCTTACCTGTACTTCGTCATCTCCGAATGCTTCTGTCGGAGTTCCAGTGACTTTAAAAGGCGCTAGATTCCCGGCAGAAACATCCGGGAATGACGGACTCTGTTTATTTTTATCTATTTAAATTGTTTCAAAAACTTAATATCGTTATCAAAGAACAGGCGCAGGTCATTGACACCATAACGTAGCATCGCCAGACGTTCGACGCCCATACCAAAGGCATAGCCAGTGAACTTTTCATTATCGATATTCACGTGTTTGAACACTTCAGGATGCACCATGCCGCAACCTAGCACTTCCAGCCAGCCCGTATGGCTGCACACACGGCAACCCTCGCCTTCACACATCACGCACTGGATATCAACTTCTGATGAAGGTTCCGTGAAGGGGAAATAGGACGGACGAAAACGGGTCTGTAATTTATCGTTCTCGAAGAACAGACGCAGGAACTGATCCAGTGTGCCCATTAAATCGGCAAAGCTCACATCAGTATCCACCATCAGGCCTTCTACCTGGTGAAACATGGGTGTGTGTGTAAGATCTGAATCACAACGGTAAACTCGACCCGGTGCGATTAACCGCAAAGGTGGCTCTGTGGTTTCCATTGAACGCACCTGTACAGGCGATGTATGGGTACGTAACAGAGTCTGAGCATCGAAGTAAAACGTATCATGCATAGCACGAGCCGGGTGATGCGAAGGAATATTCAGTGCCTCGAAATTATGAAAATCATCTTCAATTTCCGGGCCTTCTGCAACATCAAAACCCAGACCGTTAAATAACGCCTGAATACGCTGCATCGTTCGCGTTACAGGATGCAGTCCACCGGCAGACTGGCCACGACCTGGTAAGGTGACATCAACCGTTTCAGAAGCCAGCATGGCATTAAGTTTTTCTGCTTCGAGAGTCTGCTTTCTTTCTTCCAGGGATTGCTGGAAAGCACGTTTGGCATCATTGATTGCCTGCCCGGCTGCCTTGCGTTCTTCTGCAGGTAACTGCCCAAGCGCCTTTAGCTGTGCAGTAAACTCACCCTTCTTGCCCATATACTGAACACGAATCTCGTCCAGTGCCTGCAAGTCCGCCGCATCAGAAACTGATTGCTGCGCCTGTTTTAATACGTCTTGTAGATCAGCCACATTAATTACCGTTATGGTTTTGTTTTGATTAGGTTTTTTAAATCTCAAAACTCGCACTGTGATTCCGAATACTTTTGCCGGGAATCTACAATAAACCTCCGAGAGTAGCCTTCGGAGATGACACAGTGTATTTACAACTGCCCTTTTTAACGGCGCGAGTTATGACATTATTTTTTATTTAAAAACTCTGCACATCATTAGTAAGTACAACAAAGCTTTTAAATAAAAAAGGGAAAGACCATGGCCTTTCCCCTTAATACAAGTTCTTGTAGTAAAACTGACTGCCCAGGTTGCTTTTGAGCGACTTCAGTGCGAGGCGGAAAATGTAAGTTTACAAATGTAAATATCCATTTTCCAACGAAGCAATTGAGCCGCTCAAAAGTGAGCTGGGTAGTTAGCTTAAGAACTAGGCTGCTTTGGCCAGGCCCGCTTTAGCTGCTTCAACCAGCTGACCAAAAGCATCGATATCATGCACAGCGATGTCTGCAAGCACTTTACGGTCAAGGCTGATTTCAGCTTTGTTTAAACCGTCGATAAATCGGCTATAAGACATATCGAACATACGCGCTGCAGCATTAATACGAGTGATCCACAGTTTGCGGAATTCACGCTTCTTAACACGACGGTCACGGTATGCGTACTGACCAGCTTTAATGACTGCCTGATGGGCTACACGATATACACGACTACGTGCACCGTAATAACCTTTGGCTTTCTTCATTACCTTTTTGTGAGCAGCTCTCGCCTGAACACCACGTTTAACTCTTGCCATGATTCAGACTCCTATACGTAAGGTAACATACGGCTAACCATGCGCGAATCGCACTTGGCAACCTGTGAAGGTTCACGTAAATGACGTTTACGTTTAGTCGACTTCTTGGTCAGAATATGACGACGGAATGACTGGCCGCGTTTAAAACCGCCAGACCCGTTTTTGCGGAAACGCTTTGCAGCTCCGCGATTAGTTTTCATCTTAGGCATTGTTTGCTCCAAAATAATTCTTAAAAAGACCCGGTCCCAACCGAAGTGGCGGATTCCAGGTGATTATTTCCGGGTATTCGGAGTAAAACTCAAACGTGCACGATATTAATAATAACGCGCACTCATTGAGACTTAGTCCAGGACGACCCTGGTAAACCTAATGTTAGCTTCACAACTAACAAATTCTCTTACAGTATCTCTCCAGGCAAAAAAGTCACTGAAGAAACACGCTAACCGTGCCGATAGGCGTGGTTTTACGCTTTCGATTTCTTCGGTGACATCATCATCACCATCTGACGACCTTCCATCTTCGGCATCTGGTCTACTACACCATATTCTTCCAGATCTGCAGCTACTCGCTTGAGCAGGTTCAAACCCAGTTCCTGGTGAGCAAACTCACGACCACGATAACGCAGTGTGACCTTGATCTTGTCGCCTTTTTCCATGAATTCGCGCAATTTCCTGACTTTGGTCTGGTAATCGCCTTCCTCGGTACGGGGGCGGAACTTGATTTCCTTTACCTGTACCTGTTTGGTTTTCTTCTTGTTCGCATTCTGCTGCTTCTTCGCTTCGAATTTGAACTTGCCGTAGTCCATAATACGGCAAACCGGAGGTTGTGCATTAGGTGATACTTCTACCAGGTCTAGACCTGCTTCACCTGCTTTCGCTAATGCATCTGCAGAACTCATTATGCCAAGCTGTTCTCCTTCATCATCAATCACCCGTACTTCGGGGTAAGTGATCTTGTCATTTATGAGTGTTTTTTTCTTATCTGCTGCGATGGTTTTATTCCTCCGAAATAGCGAGACCGTGCTTCTCGATAGCGTCTGCAAGGTGGTCAGCAAAAGCGTCAACGCTCATACTGCCAAGATCCTCGCCGCTACGTGAACGCACGGCCACACTCTGATTTTCCAGTTCCCGGTCACCAATGACCAACATATAGGGAACACGCTGTAATGTATGCTCGCGAATTTTAAAGCCTACCTTCTCATTTCTCAAGTCCGCTTTGACCTTAAACCCACGATTATGCAGGATTTTTTCGACTTTCTGGGCAAATTCGGCCTGTTTGTCGGTAATATTCATAATTACCGCGTGTTGAGGGCTCAACCAGAGCGGAAATTTGCCTTCATAGTGCTCGATCAGAATGCCGATAAATCGCTCGACGGAGCCAAGTATAGCGCGATGTAGCATAACAGGCACCTTACGGCTGCCATCTTCGGCTACATATTGCGCATCTAGACGCCCGGGCATGGAGAAATCCACCTGCATGGTGCCACATTGCCAGCCACGCTCAAGGCAGTCTTTCAGGGTAAATTCGATCTTCGGACCATAAAATGCGCCTTCGCCTGGCTGCAGTTTATATTCGATACCTTTCGCTGTTAGCGCATCCGCCAGTGCCTTTTCCGCCTGATCCCAGATTTCATCTGAACCCACACGTTGCTCCGGACGAGTCGACAGTGCAATTTCGATATTCTCGAAGCCAAAGTCCTTATACACATCGTAAGTCAGGTCAATAAAATCAGACACTTCATCCTGCAACTGTTCTTCGGTACAGAAAATATGTGCATCATCCTGCACAAAGTTACGCACGCGCATCAGGCCATGCAGGGTACCTGAGGGCTCATTACGGTGACACGAGCCGAACTCCGCCAGGCGTAATGGTAAATCACGGTAGGATTTCAACCCCTGGTTAAATACCTGGATGTGACACGGGCAGTTCATCGGCTTGACCGCATAGTCGCGGTTTTCCGAATGAGTTGTAAACATCATCTCACTGAACTTGTCCCAGTGACCCGATTTTTCCCACAGGCTACGATCAACCACCTGGGGTGTATTAATTTCCTGGTAGCCATGATCTCTCAGGCGGCCACGTATATAGTTCTGGATAGTCAGGTTGAGATCCCAGCCGTCCTTATGCCAGAACACCATACCCGGTGCTTCTTCCTGGGAATGAAACAGACCCAGTTGCTTGCCTATCTTGCGATGGTCTCGCTTTTCTGCTTCCTCAATACGTTTAAGGTACGCTTTCAGCTGCTTTTTATCTGGCCATGCAGTGCCATAGATACGTTGCAGCATCTTGTTATTTGAGTCGCCACGCCAGTAGGCACCTGCCAGCTTGGTGAGCTTAAAGGCCTTGATCTTGCCAGTGCTGGGCACGTGGGGGCCACGACATAAGTCAGTAAAATCACCCTGTGTATAAAGTGATAATTGCTGGTCAGCCGGAATATCCTCGATGATCTGCGCCTTATATTCTTCACCCATGTCGCGGAAAAATTTCACCGCATCATCACGGGTTTTCACCGAACGGCTAACCTTAAAATCTTCTTTGGCCAGTTCGGCCATTTTCTTCTCGATTTTTTCCAGGTCATCTGGAGTAAAGCTTTCTTCGTAATCGATATCGTAATAGAAGCCATCATCAATCACAGGGCCAATCGTAATCTGTGCCGACGGATAAAGACTTTTCACTGCCTGAGCAAGCAAGTGCGCAGTAGAATGGCGGATAATTTCAACGCCCTCTTCGTTTTTGTCAGTGATGATAGACAGCTGTGAATCTTCGTCCATTACATAAGATGCATCTACCAGCTGGTCGTTGACTTTGCCGGCAAGCAACGCCTTGGCAAGGCCGGGACCGATTTCGGCAGCCACATCATAAACAGAAACGGGAGATGAATAAGTACGCTGACTTCCGTCAGGCAGGGTAATAACAGGCATATTGGCTCCTGGCTTCAGTGGTGACCCATACGTAAGGCCACGTGTTATATTCAATCGGTCGTACGGCGACTCATTGAACAGGTATCTGGATTTATTAGAATGATACTGGGTTTAACTGCGCGAAGTCTAGCCAGAGTGGCAATGGATTACAATGTATTTTTAGAAAAATCAGCAACTAAGCTCCAGAAGCAGCATCATTTATAGGACAATTTTCCTGGAACTTTCCTTGAATTTTCCTGGGACAGGCAATCTAGAAACTGCCGCCCCAGCTGTCGCGTTTTTTCCAGTTAATACGGGTGATAAGCAAGCCAAGTAATAAACTACCAATCGAGACCGCCGCACCGATCATGAACCATTGCTTGATATTATGATCTGCCAGGAACGCATTCTGCTCAACCAGCTCATCATTCTTCTGCTTCTCTGTTGCTAGCTGTTGCTTGAGCTGCATATTCTCATCGGCCAGGCGTATCGGTTCGGCAGCACTGTTACGCAAGCGTGAAAGTGTGGTTTCAAGCCCAACTATCTGCTGCTCGAGCTGCGCCTGCACCTTCATCAGGTCCGAGCTGGTCTGCTCAGAGTCACGCAGTTGTTGTTTCAGATCAGAGCGTTGCTTTTTCAGCGCCTGATTAGCTTCTTTCACCCTCTCCAGTTGCTCACGTGCACTGGGCTGCGTCATTAAGAGCCTGGATTCTACCCAGCCAGACTTGGATAAGTCTTCGACGAGTTGCACTTTAACGTAATTTTTATCGGCTGTTTCCTCAACCACCTCAACCGCCATACCACTATTCAGAAACTTGAGGATTTTATGGTTAGTCGTGGTGCCCGAACGCATGGGTATTGTCAGGTCATCGCTGACATAACGCACATCTTTAGCGAATACTGCAGGGCTGATCACGAGACTGGCAACCAGGGATATGAGTAAAGAGATAAAGCTAAAAAAAGAACTATAAGGAATTTTGGGCATTTTTTATATTCACACTGGAAACTTTGACGCCAATGTACCCCAAAGAGATTGAAATATAAAACCGTTAAAAAAAGTTTGGGGAATATTTCACATTCTGCTTATAGCGTAACCCGCTTTGAACTCAATGTACATGTTGCAAAAAAGTCCGTTAGTTAAAACAATTCGGCAAGCCTGCACCTTGCTCGCGTGACTTTACAGGCGCTGAATAATTAACTGCCCCACCGCAACAACGTTACTATCCACAAGAAAGGGTGATGACGTAATTTTAGCCACAGCCTGCTTTGGACTTGAATCCTGATTAGCAGACTCATAGGAAACACCATCATCAGTACCCGCATCATAAGCATATAGGTCAATGGTTTTATTCTCAATCCACACCCCGTTATCCATCAGGTTCAGGGATGAGACCCCCACAAACCAGTCTGGACTAGGCGCCAGCATGCTCACTACCGTGACAAATGAATGGCTACTGTTCATGGGCAGGGTGAATGTAATACTTCCCGGTGAGGAACCAATACCTCCACCCGAAATCAGTTTCTCAGCATCTCCCACTTCTATCTGTGTATTAATTTCAGAGCGAAGAAGATCCTTATTCCCGGTTTCTGCCATCGACTCTATACCCGCAGAAGCCAGCTCCATGTCCTGCCACAGACTGACATTAACGTTATGACTGGCACCGATAATGCCCGAAAAGTGAGGGTTGGATGGGAAACCATCGGGATGCGTAGACGCACTCCAGCTCATATCAAAAGTAATTTTATAAGTCACTTCACCATCACCCGGGACAGTGAAATCACCGCCTGAATCTGATGAACTACAGGCAGAAAGAAATAATAAGCTAGTCAGTAGTAGGTTTTTCATGGGGCCTGCCTCGTAACATTTGTTTTGAATGAAAGCCATTGATGGCGATTATGGCGATGTGTGATGGAGTTTGACTGGATTGAGGTAAAAAAGTTTCGAAACTGACATTGTGAGATGTAATTGAGATTACAAACACGCTGGAAAGGTGTGAAAAGCGCTAGAAATGAGTGATTTTGAAGTGGTAGGCGCAAGTGGATTACAGCACA
>JBFHVK010000108.1:0-9189 GCA_041589615.1 Gammaproteobacteria bacterium
GCCCATACTGGCTGTAATATGCCCATAGAACTGATGGCATACAGGCCGCTACTCAGGGCCCGTATTAGAAATTCCCGACGCGGATCATCCACCTGGCTCATATATGTCACCTTATTGTTTGTTTTGGCATCCATTGCTGACAATAAACCTGCAAGGATAGAATAATGATTAAATCCAGTTTTTTTATGCTTCTTCTTATCCCACTTAATCTGCTGGCAGCAAGCAAGCCATATAGCTTTAATCTCAACACTGGCATCCTCTACGATGACAATGTTGCCCGTGCAGTGCTGTCTCAGGACATTGAGAGCGACACAATATTCAACCTTGGCTTCAGCGCAGATTACCGCTTACCCCAGTCAGAGCACAGTGTACTGCTTTTCGCAGTCGGCATAGACAGCTACCGCTATCAGGACTTCGACAAGCTATCCAGCACCATCCTGAATACCAGGGTCGATTATGAAATTCAACCGGGACACGAATTCACCTCTCCCTGGTACCTCATTTCACTGGAGTATAGTCTGTTTAATTACAGCAGTAGTCTTCGGGACAGTGCTGGCCTGAGCCTGGACCTGAGCAGCGGAAAACGCATCACCGACCGTATCAGCATCCGAGCCGGTCTGGTATTCGAAAACTATTCAGCCGATGCTGATGAGTTCGACATTAGCAATAAGCGCATTTACCTGAGCACTGATTACAAATTATCATCAAGCTCAATACTGTATCTCACACTGGCCTTCACCGATGGTGATACAGCCACTTCAACCACTGATCAGACCACCGCCAGCAGTAAGCCATCAAGGGATATACGTAATGCACACCATATCCCCGGCGAGTTCTCATCACAACCATTGCGTATGGATGACGCATTTAAAAATGGCTTTGTGTATAAACTCGATACAGAATCCAGCAGCATTCACCTTGGCCATAATTACGCGCTTAGTAGTCACCAGTCAATTGACACATCTGCATTCTATTATCACTCTGACAGCTTCGGCGCAGACACTTACGATGGTATAATCCTGCAATTAAGTTACCTGCATAGATTTCAATGATTCCAGTAAATACAATTTTTAATGTTGATGTTGAACACTTTCAGCATCAGGTTATCGACGCATCTCATAACAGACCTATCCTTATCGATCTGTGGGCAGAATGGTGTTCTCCCTGCCGTGTCATTGCACCCATGCTGGAAAAAATTGCACATGAATTTGGCGAAAGCCTTGGCATTGCAAAAATTGAAGTTGATGAAGGCGAAAACATGAAAATCGCCGGGAAGTATCAGGTAAGAGGATTTCCAACATTGATTCTTATACAGAATGGTGAGGAGCGTGGTCGCTTTAGTGGAGCCAAACCATTACACTTTATCCGTGAATTCATTGAAGATCATGCTGATTTGTGAGCCAATACAAACTGACAGCTCACTAAATTCTTTCTATACTTGATAAAAAATATTTCATCAGCGATTAAACACTTCGGGCTTAAAACTATCTAATACCTATGAAAATTATAAATATGCATAAGTTTCTGGCATTTAGCCTCTGCTGCCTGCTTGTATCAACCAGCAGTTACGCCACTGAGCAGACCAAAGAGCCCATTAGCAATTTCCAGAAAGGTGTCCAGGCCTATGAAGATGAGGATTATGCAAGCGCCCTGATGCTATGGCTGCCTCTTGCGCAGTCTGGAAATGCAAAAGCACAGTTCAAACTGGGACAAATGTACCTTGACCATAAGGCACCCCATAAAGATGCTAACGAAGCGGCCAACTGGATAATCAAGGCAGCACGACAGAATCATATTGAAGCACAGGCACTGCTGGGTCAGATGTACCTTCAGGGTTTAGGGGTAGAGCGCAATTTCAAGAAATCAGCCAACTGGCTACTGAAGGCTGCACGACAGAAAAATCGCAAGGCACAGTATATTCTGGGCAAGCTTTACTATTATGGCGATGGCGTGCAGCAATCCCATGGAAAGGCCGCCTACTGGTACAAACAGGCCGCTAACCAGGGACATAAGAAAGCACAGAACCAGCTGGCACTGATGTACCTGCACGGAGATGGCATCTCCAAAAAAACCCAGCTGGGTAAGGAAATGCTGGAAACATCTGCTTCCGAGGGCAACCCTTATGCACAACTCACACTGGCGCAATTCTATCTTGAAGGCCAGTTCTTTGAAAAAGACGTAAAAAAAGCAGGCCGTCTGTTTCGTAAGGCGGCCGAGAGTGGCAGTCCTGTAGCGCAAAACCAGTATGGTCAATTACTGGAACAGGGCAATGGCCTGGATAAAGACATGGCGCAGGCCTTCATCTGGTATGAAAAAGCAGCAGCACAGGACGACGCTGATGCTCATTACAACCTGGGGCGATGCTATGTTAATGGCTATGGCACACGTAAAGATTTCAGCAAGGGAGTAGAATCATTCCGCCGTGCAGCTGAGCAGGGTCATGGCAAGGCACAGATGGATCTCGGGGTGGCCTACTATACAGGTAAGGGCGTTGCACCAGATTCTACTATTGCTTACGCCTGGTTTTATGTTGCGACTGCCAGCAATGTCAAAGATGCTCGTAAAACGAAAAACGCACTATATAAAAAACTCACCGTCGAAGATAAAAAGATTGCGCTGGAGCTTGCCACTGAATACAAACGAAAGTACTTTGCACCAGCTAATTAGACCGTTCCAGCACTGCCACTTATCGGCTACGATAATTTTTGTGATCATATTCACGTAAAGTTGACATTACTCGACTAAACTGTTGATATTCATTCAGATTATAGCCTGATATATAGCATGACTTAATGCGACAAAGACAATCAAACGTGGCCAGTCCTATACCACCCCTGGTTAGACTACAGCGGATATCCTGTTTAGTGTTAACGGGATTACTTACTGCACCCCTGACTTTATCGGCCAACATCCCTTCAAACCCTTTTGCTACACATATCGCCATAAGCGAATCCCCCTATGCAGCTCATCGAGAGCGCTACCAGCAGGCAGAAACTGCCTTCAGCCAGGGAAAACTGCAAACCTTCAGGCGTATTGCAGGGAGCCTGAAAGATTACCCGCTTTTCCCTTATCTGCAGTACAAGGATTACAGGCGCCAGCTAGGTGGACTAGACCAGCAGCAAGTGCGCCAGTTCATGCAGAACAATGATGGAATAGTGGTGAGTGAATGGTTGCGCGACAAACTCATTGAGCACTATGCCCGAAATCGCCAGTGGCAACCACTGATTGACACCTACCGTCCTGCCTCCGGTATCGCCGAAGAATGCCGCTATCTCGAAGCCCTGATACATACCGGACAATCAGCGCTGGCAATGCCCCGTGTTGAAAGCCTGTGGCTATCTCCCAGTTCACGCCCCGGTGCATGCGATGACGTTTTTAATCTGTGGGACAAGCAGGGGCATAAAACAGCCGAGCTCGTCTGGCAACGTTTCAGGCTTGCTATTTCTTCAGGCAATCGCCAGCTGGCGGGCTACCTCATCAGGTCAATGACTGGCACAGATGCTCACATAGCTCGTCAGTGGATCAAGCTACATCGCAGCCCGCAGGATTTTGATATCCGCGATATCAGAAAACTTAAGCACAGGGATCAGCCCAGCATTATGGTTCACTGGTTAAAACGTCTGAGCAGCAGGGATATTGAAAGAACCATTGAGCATTACCACCAACTCAAACAGTATTCATTCAGCGTGCAACAACACGCTGAAATCATCCGCCGCATTGGTCTCACTCTTGCGCGCAAACATATGCCTGATGCTGGCATCTGGCTTGCCAGGGTTCCCGATAGCCAGATTGACCGACAGGTAAGGGAATGGCGAATCCGAACAGCGATCCGTCAGGGTGACTGGAGCATGGTAATCAATGCTATCTCGAGACTAAAACTACACGAACAGGCCAAGCACCGTTGGCAATACTGGTGGGCCTACGCCAATGAAGAGCTTGGAAATCGCAATGACGCCCTGGGCATTTACCAGTACCTCTCAAGCAAACGCAGTTACTATGGTTTTCTGGCGGCTGACCGACTTAATCTTGATTATCATTTTGAAGACCGCCCGGTTGCCCCTGAAGCTGAAACCATGGCCTATATTCGACAGCAACCTGAAACCATTCGGGCACGTGAATTCTACCTGATGAACAGGCTGCTACCCGCACGCCGCGAGTGGCAACGCTTAATTAGCCGATTAGACACTGAACAGAAACTGGCTGCTTCCAAGCTGGCCCAGCTCTGGGGATGGCATGATCGTGCAATTGTCACCATGGGTAAAACCCGATACCGTGATGATATTGAACTACGTTTTCCCCTGCACCATCAGTCAAAGGTACATACCTGGTCGTCCAGACATAATATCGATCCCGCCTGGACCTATGCCATTATTCGCCGTGAAAGTGCTTTTGTTCCCGATGCACGCTCACCTGTCGGCGCAATGGGACTAATGCAACTGATGCCGGCCACCGCAAGGCAGATGGCACGTGCACTAAAAATACGTTACCCGGGCTATCGTAATCTGCTCGCCAGCAATACCAATATTCGCCTGGGTACCGGCTACCTTGAGGCCATGCTTGAAAAACTCAACCAGCAGGTACTGGCCACAGCAGCCTACAACGCAGGTCCACATAGAGTCGAAGCCTGGTTGCCAGAAAACCACGATATGGAAGCCATGCGCTGGATTGAAACCATTCCCTTTACCGAAACACGGGAATACGTCAGTAATGTACTGGCCTATATGGTCATATACGAACATCGTATGCAGCGTTCGGTTACTCGCCTCAGTGAGCGAATGCCTCCAGTTCCTGCAAGGAACCCGGTCACCATAACCCAGGCCGAAAATACATCCGACACTGTCGAAAAACTCGCCAAAATCACAGAAAACCAGGGCTAAAATTCCTTTTTCCTCATATAAAACATAAAGATACTTGCATTACTTAATAATTTGATCTAAGTTTAGGCTGTAATTGATTAAAAATTACATTCCCAACCGTGTTTTGGAGAAATCTAAATGAAAAAAGAAACCAGTCTGAATATCGGCGACCGTGTTCGCATTAAACGCACAGGCCAGGAAGTGACCGTAGACCAGGTCAGTGAATATGGCTTTAGTGTGATCAAATTTAACTCTGGCGGCACCTACCGTTTCCTGAATAACCAACTGGAAAAACAGGGCAGCCAGGCTGTCACATATAACTAAACGCAGATGACAGCCAGGGAAGGCAGCCTCTACAGCTTCAATATAAGAAAATGCTAAAGTTTCAGTAAAAACAGCCGATTGATATAATTAAGGATAATCATATTTGCTGAGAAAAGCCTATGCCAAATATTCCATTGACACATAACAGGCCGGTTAATAGCCAACGGCCGGTGCGTCGTGGTAGTAAGGTTACCCCCAGTGAAACAACCGGGGACAGAACACAACGCACAGAAACCCGTAGCGAACGTCGTCGCCAGCATGATCGCCGCAAAAAGCAGCTGGCTGTGCGCTTCGAACGACGTAATAAAAGCCTGAATCGTCGTCAGGGCAGCGATTCAAGCCGGAATGAAACGACCAGCAGAGACAAAATCGGCCGCTATATCAATACCCAGGTGTGATCTACAAACACTTTACAGGGCAATGCATGAATGCCGTTTTGATATACAACTGAAATAACACTAAAATCAATATATACAGGCCTCGTACTCACGTGCCAGGTTAAACGTTTAAGGCAGCAAAGGCATCATGAAAAAATCGTTGATCATATCCATACAGGTAGCGGTATTTGCTATCGTAGGCGCCCTCGCCATTATCTACATAATGAACAAGTCTCCAGTAGAAGACCTGGGGGAATATGAGAAACAGGAAATGGCTCGACCAAACAAGGGTAAATCTATTGTTGACCAGTTCTTTTCACCCAGCGATAGTAATGATACAGGTGATGATGTATCCCTGACTGGCAGCTCTGGTCGCTACGATGAAGTGCGCATCGGCAAATCAATGGATGACGAATAACTCAGGAATTATCCAGCCCGATTAACTTTTCTATAAGTGGCGCACAAATCACATCCAGCGCGTGTTGCAATTGACCACCGGGAATCACAAGGGTATTGAGACGAGATAGGAATGCGCCATCAATCCTGTTTGCATAGGTCAGCAGGTCATACTTTGCCGGTTCACGAAAACTCACCACAAAGATACTTTCCTTTTCCGTTGGCACCTGCTGCACATCGAACGGATTCGAAGTATCAACAACCGGCATCCGCTGAAAATTAATATCGGTAATGGAAAACTGTGGCACGATGAAATGGATGTAATCCTGCATCTGCTGCAGGATACTCTCTGTTACCTGTAGTGGTGAGAGCAGCTTCTTGCATCGATCACTATGAATGCGTTGAATCCACTCAAGGTTAATCGCTGGCACAACCCCTATCAGTAAATCCACATACTGGGCAGCATTTACTCCTGCCGATCGATCACTCCGCCGATCATTCGGGTAAGACTGCCTGGAGTTATCCGACTTACGTCGTGTCCAGTTATCTGCTACCACCCCGCCATGCATACCTTCATAAAACAGGCAATCGGTGCCCGCGGGTATATCCTGCCAGTCGGTAAAATCACCTGGCGATATGCCTTCATATAGGTGACGATTAACCTCAGTCACCTTTGTGCGTAATGAGCCTGTACCTTGTTCAGCATATTGCCTGAAACAGTTTTCTAGTCGTGAAAAATCATTTAAATCAGGGCCATAGCAACTGATAGACTGGCCTCTTGCGAGCGACTCTGCAGCATACCTGTCTGCTTCAGTATCATTGCACCTTAAAAAACCATCGCCCTCTACAAATGCCGCGTTGATTTTCTGGCGAAAGAATATTTCCTTGAAGGCCTGCTGTACCGAAGTTGTGCCTGAACCACAGGCCCCAGTAACGGCGATGATCGGATGCTGATGTGACATTTCTCTCCACTGAGAAGCAACTGTTTTCCAGTTAAGAAGGCATGATTATCCTTCTCGGACCAATGGTCAACCATTTATCTAAGAATAGTTGACCCGACTTCAGTATCCACTATCTAATATATATAGCTGCCAGCTAATACAGGTTGGATTGCAAATGAGAAATTACAGACAGAATTACTACAGTGGGCCGGAGAGACGACTCGCATCTCATCCACGCCGTGTTAATGCACACCGTCGCCACCGCGTCAGGATAGAGTCCCTGGTGTCAGACTGCCGTAAGTGGCACTGCCGGCGAGAAGAGGATGAGGATGGATTTGTCGAGCTGGCTAATCTTTACACTGAAGAGGAGTCTTCACAGACTCATCCCCATACTGAAAAATAGATTGCAAACAGCAGCAGTGCAATGACCAGAACATGCGGACTGGAAACAGTACTGCAGAATCGACAGCGCCGAGCCATTTATTCACGCCCGGCCAGTCTGGCTATACCTTAAAAGCTGCATGCCAGCTATCGAGATCAGTCACCGTGTCAGAACGTTCACGCAGCACAACACCTATCTGGTAATAACCGCCCACTTCCATCTCGGTGCACCAGCGTACATTTCCAGTGAGAAAATATCGCTTATTGTTATCTTTCAGGGTTACCCAGACATCAAGCACACTATCCAGCTTAATCTTCTGGTTGATTTCAATACGTAAACCGGTTGCCGATACATCCAGGGTAGAGCCGCATAAACGCTTACCCAGCAAGTTTGGATTCTCCGACGAGAAAACTATTTTAAGTTCAAGTGCCTCCTGCATTTGATAGCGCGCAGCACCGCGCCGCTCTAACTGAGGTTTTTCCATGAATACTCCCCACAAAAAAGGATCTGCCTGGAGCGCCATATCAGATTATTATTATGAAATGACACATAAAAAGCCTGTCAGTATTATCAGGCCTGAACAATCGATTATAGGAGGCTAATTTTGCTTTTGCTGCAGCTTGTCTGAATTATGGGAAAAAATCCTCTGTTTCATATCTTCGAGAATATAGTAACTGGCCGGCACCAGTAACAGACTCACCACTGTGGCAAACATTACCCCGAATGCCAGTGAAACAGCCATAGGTATAAGGAACTGTGCCTGCACACTTCGTTCCAGCATGAGTGGCGTCAGGCCCGCAAAGGTTGTGAGCGAAGTAAGAATAATAGGCCTGAAGCGTGCAGCTCCTGCATCCCGAATTGCACGCCCCAGTTCAACTCCCTGCTCTCGTTTACGATTGATGTAATCAACCAGCACCAGATTGTCATTAACCACTACACCGGCAACGGCGATCATGCCACTCAATGAAAGCAGGCTAATATCCAGGCCCAGCAACATATGTCCAAGCAGGGCACCAATCAAACCAAAGGGTATCGCACTCATCACCATCAGAGGCTGGGTATAAGACCTGAATGGAATCGCCATTAATGCATAAATGCCCAGTAGCGAAAGAATAAAGCCACGATACATAGCTTCAATAAGCTCATCCTGATTTTTCTGGCTTCCGGACTTATCCCACGACACTCCCCTGAATGTTTGCGGCAGATTATCGAGAAAATCTTTCTTCAGGCTTTCCCTGATCTGTGAAGCCACTGCTTTAGATTCATCGACGCGAGCACTTACGGTAATCACCCGCTTTCTATCAACGCGTAATATTTCCGTTGAACTGGATGCGTATTCTATGTCCGCTACTTCACTGAGTGGTATTTCACTACCATTCGCTGGTCTGATAAACATACTTTCGAGAAAATACAAAGACTGTCGCTGTGCTTTCGGGTAACGCACAAATACACGCACATCATCACGTCCACGTTGTATGCGTTGAACTTCCTCACCATAAAATGCCTGCCGAACCTGCCGCGCCAGTAACTGTGTACTAATTCCGAGATGATAAGCCAGCGGTTTTAAACTGAGTTTGATTTCTTTCTTACCTGCTTCATAGGTATCCTGAATATCATAGATACCCGTATATGTTGTCAGCTGCTGTTTTAATACTCTTGATGCATCCACCAGACGTAGTGTATCCAGTCCGGTTAGCTGTATACTTATATCCGGTCCGGAATCCCTGATACTCGACTGGAAGCTAAGTTGTGTCGTGCCTTCAATATCCCCTACTGCTTCACGCCAGCGCTTAATGATTTCTGCGCTATCATATTTTCTATCTTCCGATGCACGTAGAGACAGTGCAACTTCACCAACATGATCACCCTGTTTACCACTTCTACTCATTCCCTGAAGTCCAATCGTAGAAACA
>JBFHVK010000109.1:0-9152 GCA_041589615.1 Gammaproteobacteria bacterium
AACCCGAACACCAATAATGATGTGAGTACCAGCATCAGTGTGAACATCGATGACGGTGATGAAGATATTAGTGGCCCGTTGACCGGCACCATCAATCTCAATGTCACTGCATCGAATGATGCGCCGACCGCGACTAACCTGAACAGCACATCGGCCTACAATGAAGGCGATGCCAGTGTCGCTATCACTGATATTGTCGTGAGTGATGTGGATAGCGCCGAAACCATCACCGCGACCTTAACGCTCGCCAATACCTCAACTGGTTCATTAAGTGCCAATGATGGTGCAACTTATAATGCGGGCACCGGCGTGTGGACGATTACAGATAGCGTGGCGAATGTAAACACGGCCTTAGCCAATTTAGTCTTTAACCCGAACACCAATAATGATGTGAGTACCAGCATCAGTGTGAACATCGATGACGGTGATGAAGATATTAGTGGCCCGTTGACCGGCACCATCAATCTCAATGTTACCGCATCGAATGATGCACCGACCGCGACTAACCTGACTAGCACCTCTGTCTACAATGAAGGTGATGCCAGTGTCACAATCACGGATATTGTCGTGAGTGATGTCGATAGCGCCGAAACCATCACTGCGACCTTAACGCTCGCCAATACGTCAACCGGCAGTCTAAGTGCCAACGATGGCGCAACCTATAACGCCGGTACCGGCGTGTGGACGATTACGGATAGCGTAGCCAATGTCAACACTGCACTCGCCAACCTGATCTTTAATCCTGTTGTTACTAATGATATCGATACTACCATTGGTGTAGTCATCGATGATGGTGATGAAGATGTCAGCGGGCCATTAACTGGCATCATTACACTGGATGTAATCCAGATTAATGATGCGCCAACAGCTAGCAACCTGAACAGCACTTCAAACTACAATGAAGGCGACACAAATATTGCCATCACAGACATTGTCGTGAGTGATGTGGATACGGCTGAAACCATCACCGCGACCTTAACACTCGCCAATACGTCAACCGGCAGTCTAAGTGCCAATGATGGTGCAACTTATAATGCCGGCACCGGCGTATGGACGATTACAGATAGTGTGGTGAATGTAAACACGGCCTTAGCCAATTTAGTCTTTAACCCTAACACCAATAATGATGTAAATACCACCATTAGTGTGAATATCGATGACGGTGATGAAGATGCCAGTGGCCCATTAACCGGCACTATCAACCTTAATGTTACACCGTCTAATGATGCGCCGACGGCAAGCAACCTGAATAGTACTAGCAGTTATCTGGAAGGTAGTGGTAGTGTGCCTTTGAACGATATTGTAATCAGTGATGTTGATAGTGGTGAAACAATTACGGCAACACTGACCCTGGTAAATACATCTACGGGTTCACTCAGTTCTAACGATGGTGCAACGTATGACCCTGTGACGGGTGACTGGATAATTACTGGCACAGTTGCCCAGGTTAATACTGCATTGGCTAACCTGACTTTCATACCCAATCCCGACAATGTTTCAGATTCAAGTATTGCAGTTAGTATCGATGACGGTGATGAAGATTTCAGTGGCCCATTATTAGGTACTCTGGAGATAACAGTTACGCCTTTGCCAGTGATTGAACCTGAAACAGCCCCCGTAACAGAAGAAATAGCTGAGGAGGTGGTTGAAGAACCTGTCGTTGAGGAGTCCATCGAGGAAGCAACTGAATCAGCAAAAATTGATGAGCCAGTGAGTGAGCCGCTAATACCCGCATCAGAATCTGCGGAATCCGCACTCGTAGAGCGATCGGTTATTGATGTGCCTGAGGTGACTTTAATAGAAGCTGATAATGAACAGCAGGACGTCATTATTAACGAGGTACAGAATTCAAATAAAAATACCAGTGAAGTGGCTAGTAAAGAAGCCACTACCAGTGCTGTTGTTAAATTGCGTCAGCAAATTGCAGCTTTCACAGATCCATTCAGGTTGCTGCAAACAGATAATTTCATCATGCGACTTAATGATATGCGTGATGAGCTAGTGAAGGAAGAAGAGGGTACCGAGAAAATTATCGGAGGTAGCCTTACCATATCTGCAGGTCTGTCTGTCGGTTATGTTGTCTGGTTAGCTCGTAGTGGTGTAATCATTAGTAGTGCGCTATCTGCATTGCCGGCCTGGCGATTTATTGATCCCCTGCCTGTGCTGGCTACCTTGCATGCCAGTGACGTTACAGAAGATGAAGAGACATTAGAGTCGATGGTAAGCGAAGATAAGGAGCAGGATAAAGCTTCATCGAACAGGCATACATCACATAAAACCTGAAATGATATGACAAAAAACTCAAATGGGTAAAAGGCTTGTTAAAAAGATTACTTAATAAACAGACAACTCGCTTTCGAATAACATTAGGGCTATCAGGCATGATGATCAGTTTGTTACTGATAGCGGCCATACTCGGGCTGGTTCCTGATCGTAATGCGGCAATACGCGATGGTCATGGTCGTTTAGCTGAATCAGTTGCTGTCAATAGTTCGATCTTTATTACTATGTCAGATATACGGCGTATGCGGGCAAATCTGCAAGTTATGGTTGAGCGAAACGAGGATATCCTGTCG
The DNA here is from genome assembly GCA_041589615.1 of Gammaproteobacteria bacterium. Lineage (GTDB taxonomy): Bacteria > Pseudomonadota > Gammaproteobacteria > SZUA-229 > SZUA-229 > SZUA-229. Next base: position 2,577 of record JBFHVK010000109.1, read on the forward strand.
GCAGCCGTACGTCGCACTGATGGTGAAGCTTTAGTCGTTATCGGCGAGCATATAAAGTACTGGCATAGTTCTGGCGAAGGTAAATCATCAGAGTCTCAGGTTAAGGTGCCAATCTACGAAGGCGATGAAGAATGGGGACAGGTGGAGCTGGCCTTTAAACCCCTTCTACCTGAAACCTGGTATGGTGCAATATTCAATCCTGTTTATCTGCTGTTGGCATTCATGTCTTTTAGCAGCTTTATCGTATTTTATCTGTATCTTGGGAAGATGCTAAAACAGCTCGATCCATCACAGGCAATTCCAGATCGTGTTCGTTCTGCACTGGATACCATGGCTGAGGGATTGTTAGTACTGGACGCCAGGCAGAATATAGTGCTGGCAAACCTGGCTTTTGCAAAACTGGTTAATAAAAGTGCGGAAGAGTTGATTGGTAAACACATTAATAAATTTAACTGGCATGATACACAGGACAAGGGCCTGGATGAAAAGCAAACACCATGGACACAGACATTGTCTGATGGTGTGGTGCGTACAGCCGAAATGATTCGTATGAATACCAGTGAAAGTGAAAGTCGAACATTCATGACGAACTGTTCCCCAGTGTTATCAGGTAGTGGCAAACCTGCGGGTGTACTGATTAGCTTCGATGATATTACCGAGCTGGAGCAAAAAGAAGTCGAACTCAGGTTGTCGAAAGAAGAAGCCGAAAAAGCTAACCGATTCAAAAGTGAGTTCCTGGCTAATATGAGTCATGAAATTCGCACACCTATGAATGCAATTCTTGGTTTTTCCGAAGTGCTAAAGCGTGGTTATGATAAAGATAGCCAGTCGAGTATACGTTATCTAAATACAATATCATCCAGCGGTAATCACTTGCTGGGCCTGATTAACGATATTCTGGATTTATCTAAAGTTGAAGCGGGCCGAATCGAAATAGAAAAACTACAAACGCCCGTTCACAGGATTATCCATGAAGTAGTGCAGATTATGCACATCAAGGCAGAAGAGAAAAATATCTACCTTAAATATGTGCCCGATGGTCCTCTACCAGAATTTATAGAAACTGATCCAGGTAAACTCAGGCAAATCATTACCAATTTAGTAGGCAATGCAATCAAATTCACTGAGCAGGGTGGCGTGACGATTGTTAGCAAAGTGCAGGATAACATGCCGGAGCCTATGCTTGTTATTGAAGTTAGTGATACTGGTATAGGAATGACCAGTCAGCAGGCAAGTGATGTTTTTAATCCGTTCACTCAGGCTGATACTTCGATTACACGTCGTTTTGGGGGAACGGGGCTGGGTTTAACTATCAGTAAGCGCTTTGCAGAAGCACTCGGTGGTGATATTAAAGTGGCGAGCACACTGGGTGAAGGTAGTCAGTTCATTGTTTCTATAAGCACTGGTTCCCTTGAAGATGTTAAAAAACTGAGTCCTGAAGAAATTCTTTCAAGTCAATGGGATGATTCAGCGGGGCAACACGTACGCTGGAAATTTCCTGAATCAAAAGTCCTGGTTGTTGATGATGGAGTGGAAAATCGTGAGCTATTAAATGTCATACTATCTGACGAAGGTATAACCGTTGCTTTAGCTGAGAATGGGCAGGAAGCTATTGATCGATTGAAGGAGTCGAATTATGACGTTGTATTAATGGATGTGCAGATGCCAGTTATGGATGGTTATACAGCGGCTAGTCTCATCAGGAAGAGCTATCCTGATCTACCTGTAATTGCGCTAACTGCGGATGCAATGTCAGGTGTGCAACAGAAATGCCTGGATGCAGGTTATAGTGATTATCTCAGTAAACCCCTGGATATTGATACTTTGATGGATCGTTTGGCAAACTTGCTAGGTGGTGAAGCCATACAGCAGTCGGAAATTTTAGACTCTAATCCATCAGAAAAAATATCGATAGAAAGTGAGCTGCAGGATTCCTCAAAGATATACTCAACTTTGCCTGTGACTAATCCTAAATTTCAAAAAATTATAAGTGATTTTAGTGCCAGGTTAAAAGACCGAGCTAAGTCGTTCGAAGATGCATGGAACAAGCGAGATTATGACGAATTACAAAGACTGGGTCATTGGTTAAAAGGTTCAGCCGGCTCTGTTGGTTTTGGAATGTTTGTGGCTCCTGCACAGTCACTCGAGCAGTTTTCACGGGATCATGATGATCTGAAAATAGAAAATGTGCTTAAAGAACTTTATTCAATGATTGAAAGAGTTTCTGGTGAAGCTATGACTGAATTGGACGCAGGTCAATCGGTTAAGCCTGTGTTGAAAAAATATGCTATACCTGAAAAGTTTACTTGTCGTCTTCAGGATACCCATCCGAAGATACGCCCAATAATAGAAAAATTTATAGAGCAATTAAGGCAGTCGCTAAAAGAAATCGACAATGCCATTGAAAATCATGATTTTCAGAAAATATCAGAGTTCGCATGCTGGTTAAAGGGATCTGGAGGTTCTGTCGGATTTGATGCTTTTACCGAACCTGCGAAAGATCTAGAAAGTCAGGTTAAAGAAGAAAAATTAGAGTCTGTAAAACATACTGTCAGTGTTATTAAACAGTTAGATAGTCGAATTGTAATGACAAAATTAGATAATGCGTGAGCCTGGATATTGTGATGGATGATTTTAGATCGCCAGGTGAAAATGCTGTCATTAGAAGAAAATATAAAGGTTATAAAAGTTATCTGTAATGATTAAAAATAATCAAGGCAATAAGGCTTACGTAAACTTGAAATCGTCAACTATTATGCTGGTAGACGACGAACCTGTATTGTTGGATATTGTACAGGCTCTGCTCGAAGACGAAGGTTATCAGAATTTTGTTTCCGTGCAATATTCACCAGAAGCGATAGACAGGATGATTGATACAAATCCGGATTTGATATTACTTGATCTGGATATGCCTGAAGTGGGTGGCTTTGAAATACTGGAGAATGTCAGGAAATTAGAAAAATATCAGCATTTGCCGATAATTATTCTTACTGCCTCTGATGAGCCTGCAAATAAGCTTAAAGCTCTGGAGCTTGGTGCTACAGACTTTCTTTCAAAACCGGTAGACCCCAGTGAACTTGCACTTCGTGTTCGAAATACACTTTCTGCAAAAGCCTATCTGGACCAGCTAGCGTACTACGATAGCCTTACTGGATTGCCCAACAGGAAGCTGTTTATTGAAAGGCTGGAATGGGGTATGAAAATGGCTAAAAGAGAACAGCGTCCATTGGTGCTGCTTGATATTAGCCTGGACCGTTTTCGGAAAATTAATGAATCTCTGGGTATGTCTGTTGGTGATCATTTATTGACAACGATAGCGGAGAGGCTAAAGCAGGTTGCGCGTGGTAGCGATATCATTGGTCATTCTGACAAACCGACTCAACTTGAGAATATGGCACGCATAGCCTCAGATGAATTTTCCATGGTTTTATGTGGTGTTAATAGTTATGAAAATGCATCACAAGTGTGCAAGCGCCTGCAGAATGTCATTAGTCAGCCAGTTACTATAGAAGGACAGGATTTATATACAGCCTCAAATATTGGGATTGCAGTCTACCCTGAGGATGGTGAGGATGTAGAAACGCTTATTAAGCATGCTAGCTCAGCAAAAGACTTTGCCAAGAGACAGGGAAATCCTTATCTGTTCTATTCCCAGGAAATGAATGAACATTCTAAGGCGGTAATTAAAATGGAGTCGGACCTTAGGAGGGCATTAGAAGAAAATCAGTTTGAACTATATTACCAGCCAAAAGTTGATATCAGTCGTGGTGTGTTAATGGGGATGGAAAGCCTGATACGCTGGATCCACCCTGAGGATGGCTTCATTCCACCGGATAAATTTATTTCTGTTGCAGAAGAACTGGACTTGATTGTACCTATTGGTGAATGGGTACTGCATGAAGCCTGTCGTAAAACAAGTGAGTGGATATCTGCCGGTTATACTGGGTTAAAAGTGTCTGTGAATGTTTCGGCAAAACAGTTTATTGATGAGGGATTTAAGTCATCAATACTATCAGCGCTTCAAAGTAGTGGTCTCAAGCCAGAAAATCTAGTTCTAGAAATTACAGAAAGTATGCTGATGGGTGATGTTGAAAACTACGTCAATATTTTAAATGAAATTACAGAATCTGGTGTGTCGTTCTCTCTCGATGATTTTGGTACAGGATACTCATCCTTAAGTTACCTGAAAAAGTTTCCAATTAAAGAACTCAAGATTGATCGCTCATTCATAATTGATATTCCCCGGGATGATGATGACTGTTCAATTGTTAAAGCAATTATTGCAATGGCGCATGGTTTGGGATTAAGTGTGGTTGCTGAGGGTGTGGAAGAAAAAGAGCAGTTGCACTTTCTGAAGAAAAATAACTGTGAAGTTATTCAGGGATATTATTTTAGTAAGCCACTCAATAGCGTGGATTTTTACGAATACCTGAAGCGAAAAGTGAAGTTGTAAACAATTAGCTATATAGTAGTTGAGTCATTACAGCCATGATTTAGCCTGGCGAATTTCGCCCACTTTAAGACCTCTAGAATTAATTATCGGTGGACAGATATAAGCCTGAAGTTTGTCTTTATTCTCGTGAGATAAAATATCTAGATGATCAAGAATCGACAATAATGCCACTGATCCTGCTCTGGCACTGCCATCGGCTATTTTTAATGCGATACCCAGTCCACGTTCAGGTATGGCTGCAGTCACGATACCTTCAGCACCAGTTTTGGCGAGTACTGCTCCTTTAGTGACTTCATTCAATTCACTTACCATAGTGCCATTGCCTGCAATATAAAGAGGCTCATTGGTTATGGCTTTGTGGAGACGATAAATTGCCTGTGCGTGTTTTTCAGTTAAGTTGATTGGCATGGCGAAGCGAGCCATAGCATGCCCGAGTTTAAGCAAAGGCATTGTTGGCGCAGGTAGGCCGCAACCATCGATTCCAATTGGGAACTGCCTGAGGTCAACGCCTGCGAGGTCGGAGAGGGTATCCAGTGATAATTGTTGTAATGGGTGAGCAGCCTCATGGTAGCCATTTAATGACATATCGAGAAATAGTGCAGTTGCTAAAAAACCGGTATGTTTGCCAGAGCAATTGTGATGGATACGACAGCCTTGCTGCCCTGAAGCCAATAACTGATGGGCACTTTCTGTATGTTCTGGTAAAACGGGTCCGCAGGCTAAATGATCCTCAGTCAGTCCAAGGCGAGATAGCCATGATGCTACCAGGTCCTGATGAATTTTTTCACCCTGGTGAGATGAGCATGCAAGCGATAATTCTGCATCACTCAGAGAATAATGAGCACTAGCACCACTCTCGACAAGTTGAATTGCCTGCATCGGCTTAAGGGCTGATCGTGGGAACACCAGTTTATGGATGTTACCCCAGCTTTCTATTACTTCACCCTTAACATTACATATGACTGCAGAGCCAAAATGCCTGCTTTCAACAATACCATTGCGTGTTACTTCTACAAAAAGCTCATAAGACATTAGGCTTAAACTCTTAAATATGCCGTATTGTGATAAATACTGGGTGAAAATTAATAGTCGATTATAATGATCGATTATAGTTTAATATTGAAATATTAATAATATAGACGATGAATATCGTATGCATATTATCGATGAATGTATTAATAAGATGAAACAGTCTTTTTATCTGTATCAGGATGTGTGTGAGGTGGTATGGTTGTAGATGCTCTTGCAAGCCCACTGGAAATTAACAATTCAATAACTTTATCATAGCTGAATGCATGTGCAATTTCACATGCCTGAGGAAAATAACTCGAACCCTGCTTCATTCCTGGGACAAGGTTTGCCTCCATAAAGAAGCATTCGCCATGATTATTGGTCTTTATATCAATGCGCCCATAGTCTCTAACGCCTAACGTATAAAAGGCCTGAACGGCCAGGTTTTTTACTTTGTTTTTTACTTCCTCGTCAACGATCTCGATGAGGTTTTCCGAATCATCTGTTTTTGCTTTTGAGCCTAAAATCCTTAACCCATGAGATGAGGTTGGTGGTATTACTTCAATAGCTGATACGATTAAAGCTTTATTAACGGGTTTAAAAACAGCAACAGTGAACTCTCGACCATCCAGGTATTCCTCTACTAAAACAGGCTGTTTGTATAACTTATATAATGATGCAACTTTACTTTCAAAACCTGAATAATCAGTTACAAAAGATAAATCATCGATACCATTGCCATTCGCTGCATCAAGAGGTTTAATAAATAGAGGGAATAAGAGAGGTAATTCACTTTCGTATCGATACTCATGAGGAATGGCTAAAAAATATCTGGCTGTATTGATGCCCTTGTTATTCAGATGCACCTTGGCAAGCACTTTATTCGAATCGAAATCCAGTACTTCTTTGGTAGATCCTGTAAAATTAATATCATGTTCTGCAAAATATCTTGATAACCAGATATTATCATTCAGAGAACCATCCGCCTGTTTTAGAGGTATATATTTTACAGCGAGAATGACCAGGTCAGGTCGTCTTCTAACAACGGCTTCTAGATCTGTACTGGATTTGCAGACTGTGAGTCTGGCGTTGTATCCCAGTTTACAAATGGC
>JBFHVK010000110.1:0-8959 GCA_041589615.1 Gammaproteobacteria bacterium
GGTTCCTGCACATCGTAAAAACTCAGTTCATAATCCAGTACTTCAACAGCACCGGTTTCATCCTTTATCTTCTGCAACAGGATATCTTTAAAGGATGGTTTTTTCTCATCCTTAGCCGTAGGCAACTTGAGCAATACCGGTGGTATATCAGTTTGCGCATTGATACTGCGAGACTCATTAGCTTCGCGGTCCAGGTGAATCGCGAGGCTTGGGATAATTGCGATAGCATCTTCAAAATTTATCAGTGTACTGCAGAGATCATTGTCTTCATCAATGTAATTGACTCGACCCGCCAGAGAAAGATCACGATCAAACCAGGGATTTAATAATGCGCCACCATAAACCTCAACACCTAGCTGGTAATAGCCGTTTTTTAGCATATCCGGCTCGGGCTTCACTTTCAGGCAGGGGCTATCGGTATGCGCCCCGACCATTCGAATACCATTATTGACTGCTTCTTCACCAAGTTTAAAAGCAATAACCGACGAATCATTTCGAGTCACATAATAACCCTGCTTCTCTTCGAGCTGCCAGCTATCAGCTTCGTACAGGCGACGATATCCTGCACACTCCAGTTTATAGACAATCTGCTCGACTGCATGAAACGGTGTCGGAGACATTGCGATAAAATCCATTAAATCAAAATTGAATTTTTCGTCGTTCATAATACTGTGTTATCCCGTTTAATATCTGGTTTGAGCTTATATTGTGACTGAATTATACAAAACAAGTGACGATTAATTTACCCACTGTTAACAGGATTACCCTGCACACTTCATGGCGCTATTCGATAGAGCGTTTTCTCATCATAACCTGTGATCACCGTTACCATACCATAGAGTGACTGGTTAAGTGACTCATCACCGGTGTCAACTCGCATAGGCTTACCGTTAAGTGAATGAATTTTTTCTGCTGTAGCAATGATATCGATATTCTGCATACCGAGTCGTTGAATAACCGCGGGACTGATCTGTTGATTCCCTCGACCAAATACATGACCCTGTCCACCAATCACCGTAATAATCAACCTGGCCCTCGGATACTTATCGAGTAATTCAAGAATTTGTTGTTCACCCAGATCACTAGCCAGCAATTGATGATTGTATACTGCATCTACACCTAGAAGCGTTGATGGCAATTGCAGTTGTTCGAGAATAGCCCGTGGAGTAGTACCGGAACCAATCAGGTATAAGCAGTCATCCTCCATGGTCTCCACCATAAAGGCAGCAATATCCTGCAATGCCAGCTCTTCCTGCACAATGCCACCTTCTTTCATGTTCTGCATATAGCTATTTTCCGCTGGCACAGGCAGGTGGCCGAACAGGCGTGCACTCACTCGATCCTGCCTGAATGCATCTTCATCGATATCCATCACCGATGCCTCTGTCAACGACAGGGCCCTGCCCTTAACCAGTAAAGCGAGAAGCTCACCGGCATGAACAGGCGTTACCGCATAAACAGATGAGTGAATTTTACAGCCCGCAGGAACTCCGATAACAGGCGGTAACGGTGTGCAACCTGAAGAATGCATCGCACTATAAACATTACGCGCGGTACCATCGCCCCCGGCAAAAATCAGCAGGTCAACTCCCCGTTGAAGGCAGAGCCTGACGGTTTCTTCCGTATCGGATGCCTGAGTATGCCCTGATGTCGAAGAATTAATGACTGTATATGTAAAACCAAGATCCACACAAAGGTCTTCACCCATTTCGGCCGATGCCGTACAGATTTCCAGCTGATCACGATACGGCAGCAGGCATTCCATTGCCTGCCGCATACGCTGCTGCGCTAATGGTATTGCCCCCCTCTGCATGGCCAGTTGCTGAATATTTTCCCCATCAGAACCTTTCAGGGCAACCCGCCCACCAATTCCGGCCACCGGGTTAATGATTAAACCTAATCTAAACAAATCGATTTCCGCAGCTTCCACTTAAAGTGATATTATTATCACTCATTTATGGCCCATTTATAGCATTGATGTTGATGATATTTAACCGCTACATGAAAACAGACTATAAACCGATACAGAAGTAATCAGATTCAGGATACTACGGCATGAGTTTCAAGCACCCTTTTCTCCCCAGACGCCAGGCAATTGCCGTTAAAGTTGGTCACCTAACCGTTGGTGGTGATGCACCGGTTGTAGTGCAGTCGATGACCAATACCGACACCGCCGATGAAGTGGCCACTGCCGTACAAATTGCAGAACTGGCCGCCAGCGGCTCCGAGATGGTACGTATTACGGTTAATACCCTGGAAGCAGCACAGGCAGTACCCGGCATTAAAGCCCGCCTTAAACATATGGGTATCGATGTACCTATCGTGGGCGACTTCCACTTTAATGGCCACAAGCTACTGACTCAATGCCCTGAATGCGCAGAGGCACTGGATAAATATCGTATAAATCCTGGCAATGTTGGGCGCGGTAAGAAACGTGACGAACAGTTCGCCACAATGATTGACTTCGCCATTAAATATAATAAGCCAGTCCGTATTGGTGTGAACTGGGGCAGTATGGATCAGGAACTACTGGCTCGACTCATGGATGAAAATGCACAGCTAGACGAGCCCAAAGACCCAAAAGATGTCATGTTTGAAACAGTGATACGCTCTGCTATCGAGAGTGCCGAAGCTGCAGAAAAACTGGGACTGGGTAAGGATAGAATCATTCTTTCCTGCAAGATGTCAGACGTGCAGGACCTGATTACCGTTTATCGCGCTATTGCAGAACGCTGCGATTACGCACTACATCTTGGTTTAACAGAAGCGGGCATGGGCTCCAAGGGAATCGTCGCCTCGACTGCAGCACTGGCGATTTTATTACACGAAGGCATTGGTGACACGATACGTATATCGCTCACCCCTGAACCGGGTGCAGCACGTACCAAGGAAGTTATTGTCGCACAGGAAATACTGCAAACCATGGGACTACGCTCTTTTGTGCCACTAGTAACTGCCTGTCCTGGCTGCGGCAGAACCTCCAGCAGCTATTTCCAGGAACTGGCAGAACAGATACAGAATTATCTACGCGAACAAATGCCGGTATGGGCTAGCAAATACCAGGGTGTCGAAACCATGTCCGTTGCTGTTATGGGCTGCGTCGTAAATGGTCCTGGAGAAAGTAAACATGCCAATATTGGCATTAGCCTTCCTGGCACTGGTGAAAAACCGGTAGCTCCTGTTTATGAAGATGGTGAAAAAACGGTAACTCTCAAAGGTGATAATATTGCCGGTGAATTTAAAGATCTACTGGATGCCTATATTGAAAGAAGCTATCAGAAGATAGGATAACCTGCCTTGAAATTCGTCCATTACAGATACCTGGTATTACTAGCCACATTACTCACAGCCTGTTCGGACGAATTAAGCACACCTGAAAACGAAATTAGAGAATATATTCAAACTGCTGAGCTCGCCGCAGAAAACCGTGAAATATCCAGTCTTGCAGAGCTTATAGATAACAGTTATATCGACCAGAAAAAGCTCGATAAACCTCAATTACTAAATCTTCTTCGCGCCTATTTCTTTCGACATAAAAACATTCATCTAATTACACGAATAGAAAGCGTAGACATACAACCAGATAACAGGGCATTTGTTGTATTATATGCCGCAATGACAGCAAGTGCAGTTCACAGTGCAAATGAACTCGGCGCATTACGTGCCAGGGTTTACCGTTTTGAAATGCAATTAATTAAAAACAATCAATGGAGCCTGCAACAGGCCAGCTGGAAAATAGCGAATATCAGAGACATGATTGGTGGTGATAAATAAATCTAACCGAGCGAGCTTTTAAACCATTCCATAAACTGTTCTTCGGGCATAGGCCTGGCGATATGATAGCCCTGAGCGATATCACAACCTAGAGATCGCAACTCTTCCAGTTCTCGCTGAGATTCAACACCTTCAGCAACCACCTTCATATTCAGTTCGTGCCCAAGCATAATACATGTTTTAACAATAGCGCGTGATTCAACATCATTACACATCGACATAGTAAAGCTCTTGTCAATTTTTAATTCGGTAAAAGGTATTCGGTGCAACTGGGAAAGAGAAGAATACCCAGTTCCGAAATCATCAATCGATAATTTAAAGCCTTTCATTCTCAAACGGGTCAGTATATCCAGCGATGTTACGAGTTCACCCATCAATGCACTTTCAGTAACTTCCAGTGTCAGATATCCCGGGTCCAGTTGATTATTATTAATCACATCCATCAACTGCTCTGGCAAATACAATCCCTTTACATTATCTGCAGAAATATTAACAGAGACAGGTATTTTATGACCTGACTGCAGCCATTCCTTCACCTGAGAAATAGAGTTTTTGATGACAATATCTGTAAGCTCGCCTATTAAGTTATGTTCTTCTGCTAGAGATATAAACATATCAGGATACACGAGCCCTCTATGTTTATGCTGCCAACGAACCAACGCTTCCACACCAATAAGCTTACCCGTTCGCACATCAATTTGTGGTTGATAATGCAGGATAAAATCGTTATTCTTAAGCGCTTCAGACAGCTCATTGACCTCAGGCAAGAGATGATTACCTTCCATTGCCTGCTGTTCACCCGGTAGTTCTACAGCAAGATCAAGTATCAACTTTTTGAGATCACTCATTCTTATTGGCTTGGTCAAACTGGCAACAATTTTTAGTGCGTGTGCCTGGGCAAGCTGTTCGGCGGAGTGAAGCACCCCCACATCATGACCACTAATAAGTATTACCCTTGCCTTACAACCGGTAATAGCCAACGCCCTTATCACTTCTATACCATCCATATCAGGCATATTAAGATCGAGCATTATTATATCTATATCACTTACGGAAATTTCAAAAAAATCATGGGCACTATTAAAACATTCAGTAACAAGACCAAAGCCTTCAATTGCAGTACTTAGTAGCTCTGCAATCTGCACATCATCATCAATAATAAATACTTTAGTCATTGATATGTCGCTTAAGTATATTTAACTTTTTAGAATAACTAATCACCAATGCACGTCCTCTACCTCATGATCCAGCATCTCTCTTACTCTAAACAGAAGCTGCTGACGATCAAATGGCTTATGCAATAGATTTTTGTGCAACTCTTTATCTTTATTTTTCTTATGCAGATCATCGCTAAAGCCACTAACCAGTTGAATTTTCATTCCTGGATATTTTTTCCGAATTTTCTGGGCAAGCTGATAACCGTCCATGCCGGGCATCAGTACATCACTGATTACAAGATCAACTGACTGATTCTCAAGAACCAGTAATGCAGCATCACCACTATTTGCAGGTATAACTGTATATCCTTGAGCCGTCAACATTGCATCAAGCAATTCACTCAATGACGGTTCATCGTCAACCACAAGGATAGTTTCTGTACCTTTTCTCAGTTTATACTGCATATTTTTTTCTGACATTGCACTCTGCTGTTCTATATAACGAGGGAAATAAAGTTCAAAGCAGGTACCCCTATTGAGTTCAGACTCCACATTTACATTTCCACTGCTTCGAGTCATAAAACCGTATACCTGACTCAGCCCCAGACCATTACCCTTTTCCTCCTTGGTCGAAAAAAATGGGTCAAATATCTTGCTTATGATATCTTCACTAATACCGCAACCTGTATCACATATTTTCAGGCAAACATAATCCCCTGACCCCTGAAGTTTCAACTCCACTGCCTCCCTTTCATTAAGATGTCGATTACTGGTCGATAAACTAATTTTTCCACCATCTGGCATTGCATGCATTGCATTAATACACATATTAAGTATCGCATCTTCCAGATCATTCTCATCAATAAACACAGGCCAGAGATCGTTTTCCATATCGAATTCCAGTGCAATACGCACCGTAAGGGTCTTCTCAAGCATATGCCTGTTATCATTTAATACAGAGTTAATATTCACAGCTGATTCTTCCGCAGCCTTATTACGCGAGAATGACAATAATTTACGAGTCAATTTAGCCCCACGACTACCTGCATGATGTATTTCATTAACAAATTTTAGTAGTCTTGGATTATGATCAGCTAATTCGTCTTTTATTAATTCTGCATAACCGAGGATAACTCCAAGCATATTATTGTAGTCATGCGCGATACCGCCCGTTAATTTTCCTAAGGCATCCATTTTCTGACTGTGTCGCAATTGCAACTCCTGCTGTTTTTGTACCGTCACATCCAGACAGGACCCAATAAACATTCTTTCATTTCCTGCAGCAGTAGGCATTTCAGCCACAGACAAATGCATCATAAACTCATGACCATCTTTATGCCTTGCAGGTACATCCCTGCCAATTCCGATAATTTTTGCTCTACCAGTATGTACAAAATCCTGTATATGCTTGTCATGTTCACGCTGAAATGGCTCTGGCATCAGTATTTTCACATTTTTACCAAGCACTTCTCCATCCTTATAACCAAACATCTTTTCGGCAGACTGATTAAATGTTTTAATTATTCCATATTCATTAATACTAATTACTCCATTTTCCATTGAATCAAGAATTAGCGTAATATCCTCTTCCTTCCTTATTAACTCTTCACTTTTTTTCTCAACTGTCTCGGCCATTACATTAAAGCTATTTGCAAGCTCACTAATCTCATCAAGACCAGACACTCTTGCTCGTGATTTATAACCTGACGAGTAGAATTCTTCTGCAGCCAGATTGATATTTGCTATTCGCTTCACCAGATAACGATTGATGGCAATAACAAATAACGCACCAATTAAGCCTAATAAAACGATCATAGGCAAAATCTTTTTCTGCAAAGTCTGTCTTACATAGTCAGATATCCATAACAGGTCAATTTCAGAATAGATAATACCGGTTTTGCGCTTTATTAACTCTTCACTTTCCGACAGCCCCATATCAACAGGGTAGATTGCTATTATTACTGTTTCATTATTATAAAACTGGAGTATTGACTTGCGCGTTTCTCGCACACGATTAAATAAAGGCAGGAGTTTGTTATAACTCCCTTCAGCAGGGCTTACAACATTCAAATCCTGGTTTATATCGGCAAGCTGAGACGAGGCCAGTACAATATTGCTTTCATCCAGAAGCAGGAGTTTCTTTATATGGTGAGCCGGACCCATATATGAAAGCTCAGCCTGTATCTGCTCATATTCATTCTTCTCCCAGAGAAATTCCAGTGACTGCTGCAGCCTTGATATATCCAGATGCACATCTGCTTTCTCCTGCATCTTCTTATCGATAATCAGGTCATTATACGCATTAAACAGTAATACACTTGTTTGCAGCAATATGGCTATAATAACAACCAGTGTTATTTTTATGCTTAATGGAATCCGCATTAGTCATTCACTAGTGAACGTTCAAACAGCACCTTGGTATCAATCTTTTTCTGAATCAGGCTGTTTTCATACATAATTTCACTGAGCTTTTCTGCCACTGGATAAAGATCAGCAACTGGCTCACCGTATAGCATCTTATTGTTTTGCTGGAGATTGGGAAGTTTTAAAAGTTGATATACCTTCTCTACTTCATCTGAATTTAATTTCATACGCCTGCCAAGTATCTCATAACTACTTTCAGGGTTATTATTCATGGCATCCAGCGCCCTGAACCAGCCATTCAATAATTGATCGATATGCTTACTGTAACTTTTCACCTTATCTTTCTTAACCACCATCACATCAACTATTTCTCCCGGAATGCGACTACTGTCAAACAGTACATTGCCACCTGATGCTAATAAACGGCTGCGTACGGGATCAAATGTGACGACTGCATCTACCTTATTTTCTTCAAATGCTCGTTCGTGTAAATTTATTTCTAGAGGCACAATAGTAATTTCATTTTTATCAAGAGAGGTAAGCTCTACTAACCGGCTTATAAAAAACGCCCCTAGTGCTGTATGCTCTACACCTATACGAGCTGATTTCAACTGATCAATTGTTTTGAACTGTGAGCGCCCAATCAGGGCATCTCCTCCGTCAGACACATCCGTGACCAGAATAATACTAATTTCTTCTCCTGCAGCTAATAAACCGATGACTTCATCAAGTGTCAGTGCTGCTGCATCCACTAAATTATTTTGAAAGGCACGTATCACCTGTGAAGCAGATGTGAACTCTACCAGCTGTACTTTATTGGCATCAAAATATCCCAGCTCACGCGCCAGATACAATGGCTCATAACCGGGCCAGACATTGGTCCCTATTTTAAGTGGCTGATTGGCGTCCGGCCCAGAACAGGCCATGAGTAATAGCATAAGAATGAATGATGCAACTTTGTAGATTATTCCCAACGTATTTCCCTGATTTTTTTACCCATTTTTCCCTGATAATAGTACATCAGAAAGTACTTTTTATGAGCTTATCCCTGATTAGCGCAAATACCTTACTTTTTCCTTCTTATTTAGGTGAAAATAGCTAATAGAAAACGTTATATCTAGTCTACAAAGGGTCCATACTGGTGTATCGGCTCACCATGGGGTTGTCCCAGGCATAACATGAACTCACTATCTTCATCTGCACTGAAATGTACCAGGACTTCATTTTCCAGGAACGCAGCCTGCCCCACATGTAGAGGACTTCCATTAACCCCAATATCACCCGCCAAAACATATATGATGCCATGCATACCGGGATCTACAGGTAATTCATAGCTAGCCTGCTTCCTCAAGCTAATATGCTGGTATATAACGGATGTATTCAGGGTTAATGGCGAACCCTCACCTACCAGTATTTTTATACTTCCGCCCTCAATAGTCTGTGTGGGAAAATCGTCTGCATTCACCTGTTGATAGGAAGGCTCAATCTGCTTGAGGCATTTTGGTAGATTGATCCATAACTGGATCCCGTTGCTCTGGCCTTTTTCGGCTGGCATTTCTGAATGCACCATCCCTTTACCCGCTGTAAAGCGCTGGGCGCCACCCGCAGTGACACAGGACGAATTCCCAAGATTATCCGTATGCTGCATGCCACCTGTAAACATA
>JBFHVK010000111.1:0-8937 GCA_041589615.1 Gammaproteobacteria bacterium
ATAATTGTTCTATACTTGGTGAATAATCAGGGCTCATATAAACTTTTATATAAATTATTAAGGAGAAAGCGTGTTTTATTACTCTTTCAGAGTGTTGAAACTTACCGCGTTGTGGGCGGATCTTGTCATTCTGACAGTTCTCCTTTATTTATTGTCGTGGTTGCCTGAGCAATGGCTGAAGAACTGGTATTTTAGAATGTTCAGGGTGTGGTGTCGTGCTTTTGTCCGAGCGCTTGATGTGGATCTAAAGCTGCACCAGAAAAATCTATTACCCGTGCCGACACAATATATCCTCATTGCGAATCACCCTTCGGCTTTCGAAGATATCGGAATACCTGCCTTATTTAGTGTGCTTTCCCTGGCAAAGATTGAAGTTAAAGACTGGTGGATTGCGGGCAGAATATCGACTGCAGCGGGTAATCTATATGTCAGGCGAGAGTCTAAAGAATCGAGAAATCAGGCAGCACTCGATATGATAGATGTGATTGAGAATGGAAAGAATATTGCGCTGTATCCAGAGGGAGGGTGTAAGGGTAAACGTATATTTGAGTCATTTCGTTATGGGGCATTCGATGTGGCAATGAAAACGGGTGTGCCAATTTTACCCGTATTTCTGCATTATGAAGCGCAGGATGATTTTGAGTGGAGAAGTCCACATACTTTGATGGACAAAATATATCACTTCATCAACACTGAAAATAGCACGGCAAATTACTATGTGTTTGATGCGATCGACCCCTCCCGTTTTAGAAGCAAGGAAGAATTCACCGAGTATACCTGGCAGTTATATAAAAACTGGCAGGAAAAATATCTGGAGTAAGTGTGAGTATCCATTCGATACAGGAAGCTGATGCCTTACTTTTGTATAAAGTAGGGCCGATTTATGTATGCTCGCCGACGATGCAGGTAGAAGCTGTTGTGTTGCCTCCCAAATTCAATGTGCCACCTGGCTCTAATGAATCTGAACCAGGTATGTTCAGGTCATTACATGGAATGGTGCGAGTAATTGATCTGCGAGTTCGCTTTGGTGTCGATAAGGAAGACAGGAAATCCCCGGGAAGAATTGTCATTGTAGAAGTAGAAGGTGGCTATGCCGGATTCTGGGTTGATGAAATAGAGGATGTAATAAGTTTCCCAGAAAAAGGCTGGGCCGGTGTGCCTGCTCATATTCCACGCCAGGTGTTTAGCAGGACTTTGACAGGCGATGATCATATAAGGCTTTACGCTGATTTTGAGCAGCTGGATAAATTCAAGGCGCACGGGTATTTACGTAAGCACATTGAATATATCAAGAAAGACCAGAAAAAGAAGTCTGATGTACCGGCTAAGCAGGATAAGAAAATATCTTCATATGAGTCGACTAAACCGGTTGAGTCACATGATAGTAAGGCTGTAAAAGAATCGCGAGAAAATAAGAAAGAGACTGATGTAACTGAGCCAGTCAAGCCTCCTGTGTTTACAAGCCAGAGAGACACCGGATCATTGTTTGTTGAAAAAACAGAAAATAATATTGAAAGCACTATTGGGCTCGAAAAATTAAAAACGGGAAATAGTGAAATCACTTCAGGCGCAGAAAAAAAACCCATATTAGAGAAGACAAAAAGTGAAGTAAATAAAACAAGGGGAGAATATGTTGGAGGTGGTTCGGATGGCGAGAAGAAGATAGCTGGGAAGTCTCAAATAAAATCTACCGGCGAAATTAGTGGTTTGAACAGGGCGCCGCAGACATCTGAAAAATATATTCATAATTATAAGTCTCAGCAGAATGCTTCTAAAGTGTTGAAATCGGAAGAAGGAAAGCAGACTGATGCAGTCCGTGCAGGCAATATGGAGAATAATAAGGCGGATATAAGCAGACCTGTATTGTCTTCGTCTGTCTCGCAAGCTCGAGCCGGGATGTCTGTTCCTGAACGTAGTAATAATTCTGGCATTGTCTGGGTAGCTATAATTGTGCTGTTGTTGGCAGGGGTTGCGTTCATCAGTTTTGAGTTTTTTGAAACGGGTACAGAAAGTACGGCAGCTTTAGATAAGCCGAAAAGGCTTTCAAGACCTGTGCAAATCGATGAGGTAGAAGAAATTGAAAATAAGGAATTGTTGCAAAGTAATATTCAGGAAACTCCAGATCCTTTGACTATAGAAGATAATGTACTGGGTGAGAAAGAAGCTGATGTTGTTGAACCGGTTAGTGGTCAGGTAGAAATTACCAATATTGAGAAAGATATTCTGATTGTTGTTCATGAATATGAAGAAATGGATGCGATTGAAGATGTAAAAAATATAGAGGAAGAATATTCACGTGAGGTGATTAATGATGAAGATGAGATGCAGAAAGATGTCACGGGGGACAGTCTGGCCGAAATGACCATTGCGCAAGATGCTGGGATGACAAAATCTGAAAAGAGATCTGAGGTGTTAGAGGAAGTAGCATCGAATGAAGATGGAATAGCTGCATTAACAGAACAAAGTGTAATTGATGAAAGTGCAGGTGTGCAGCAGAGTAAAGAAATCCAGGATGTGGTGGATATATTGTCTGAGGAAGTATCGGATGAGGTTATTCTGTCTGGAGATGAATATGCAGCTGTTGCAGTAGAGCCTGGAAAAACAATTGATGATTATAATGAAATTGCATCGAATGAAGATAAAATTGTTGAGTTAACAGAACAAAATGTAATTGATGAAAGTGCAGGTGTACTGCAGGGTAAAGATGGCAAGTCCGTGTTGGAGGAGTTGCCAGAGGAAGCTTTGGATGAGGCTGCTCTAGATGGAAGTAAGTCTGCAGCTGGCGCAGTAGAAAAGGGCTCAATAATAGATGTGGAAAATGCTCAGGGTCAGATAAATATCGATGTGGTGCAGCCGCTAGAAAAACCAGCCCGTACTGGCAATAGTGAAAAATTTGATGATAAAACAGGTGAAGCAGGGGTGGCCTCCTTAGATGATTCTGCTAAGGATGTAACCAGAACCCGTAAATATATTCACATTGTGGTTAAGGGTGATACGCTGTGGCATATAGCAAAACGCTATGTAAATAATCCGTGGCGATATCCAGAGCTGGCCCGGCTTAGTAAAATCAGAAATCCTGACCTGATATATCCAGGACAGAGAATAATTATTATTCTTAATTATAAATAAGTGATTTTGTGTAGAATATATTGAATCAAAAAACTGTAATTTAGAATAGAAAGGAAATCCCTTGCCTCGTCTTATACTCATTCTTCTGATATTGCTGGTGCTGGTATACTTTGTATACCGCTACAGGCGGCTGTCTCCAGAACAGAAAAAACAGGCTTTAAAACTGATTGGTGTGACTGTCCTTGCCAGTGGCTTGCTGTATATGGTGTTAAGTGGTCGCTTAAACTGGTTGATAGCGGCTGTAGGCGCGATGTTGCCACTGATACCGAGAGCGGTGCGTTTTATTATGGGTGTGGGTCCGACCTTATTGCCTTTTTTACGACGTTATCAGCAAAATAAACAATCCAGTATGCAGTCATCTTATCTTCGCTTGCAGATGAATATTCTAACGGGTGATTTGCAGGGTGAGGTGTTACAGGGAGAGTATGCGGGTAAGCAGTTACAGCAGATGAATCTTGATCAGCTGCTTGAGTTGCTGGCTGAATTCAGGCAGAAGGATGCAGAATCTGCGGCATTACTGGCAGCCTATTTGAACAGAGCTCACTCTGGCTGGGATAAGGATCATCAGCAGCATGATTACACCTATCACGATACGGATATGACAGAGCAGGAGGCGAGGGATATCCTGGGTGTATCAGCTGATGCAAATAAAGAAGAAATAATTAAAGCGCATAAGCGACTGATGCAGAAAATGCATCCGGATCGTGGCGGCTCTGATTACCTGGCGCAGCAGATAAATCGCGCAAAAGATACATTGATTAAGCATGTATAGCGTTTTATGTGTATTGGCCTGAACAGGTAGTCGGGATAACAGGACTTGCTATGAGCTGGCACTGTATTAATCCTGTGCTATCTGCAGAAGTGCTATCTGGAAAAATCAGGATCAGAAGCAGTTAAATCGAAATGCACGCAAATAAACGCAAATGTTTTTTGTGAAATGGCGATGCTTTACGAGGTATTGTGATTTTACTTTCCTGTATTCATTCGGGTTTATGTGACGACAGGCAGGCTTAACTTATAAATGTCCATTTCAGAATACTTGAACCTGGCAGTGACTACTTTAAGTGCAATCCTGGGTAAATCCATTTTTAAAAGATATGCCGACTATATCCTGGTAAATATTTTTTATGAATCTGGCTGTGTGCTATTTCAAGGTGGCGCCGCGTAGTAGCTCATCGAAAGGTGATGAATGGCTTGGGCCTATCTCTACAATAATTGTCTCATCCAGTGGTATCTCGTCGTTTTCCAGATGTGGCATTAGCTGGCTTATAATCTGCAGTATAGTCAGCATGCCCTGCTGGTTCGCAGCATCGGTTTCTTCGTCTACCGCCTGTTGCAATTCAGTCATGTGTGATTTTATTGTCTCAATACGAGTGGATAGTTCCTGCTGCTGAAAGGCAGGTTTAAAACCAAGGTGTAATTCGCGTAATCCGCTATCAGCATTGTCATTCACTGAAATTGTAAATGGGCCCTGTATTTCCATTTTCTACCTACCAGTTTTTAAGTGTTATCATCTTATGATGTTGTGACATGCTTGTCATGTCAATTATTTACGGCTCTTTTTAATTTGCTCATAGGCCGCTTTTATCTCGCCGGTCTTTTCATTTGCAAGCTTGATCATTTCTTCAGGTAACCCCCTGGCAACCAGCTTGTCAGGATGATGCTGACTCATTAGTCGACGATAGGTCTTCTTTAATGCTTCATCAGATATATTTCGATCTACACCTAATACAGCGTAAGCATTATCGAGTGATGGCCTGTTTGTCTGTCCTTCATGATGAGCATACTGTTGTTGAGCGGTTACCATCTGGATCAGCTGCTCAAGCTGTTGATCATTAAAACCGATGACGCCAGCTATATGTTGCAGGGCTGAGTGTTCTTTCTCATCTAGATGTTGATCTGCATGAGCTGTGGCTATGAGGATTTCCAGGAACATCTGCATCAGGTTGGTGCGGCGCTGACATTCTTTTCTAAACTGTAGCAGGATTTCGTCGAGAGGGAAGTCGCTCTGTTTGCCCTGATTAAAGAGTTCGATAGCCGCCTTGCGTTGCTCGGAATTAAGGCTCATCTGCTGCATTATGTTTTCGGCCATCTGGATTTCGCTGCGAGATACCTGGCCATCTATTTTGGCGAGGTAGCCCATCACCGAGAAGCTGGCGGTAAAGAAAGCCAGTTGTACGCGTTCTGTATTGCCGCTGTCTAGCTCAACGGCATTGAGTCCACGATCAAGCTGATGGCCGACCGCCATGCCAAGGACCGCACCAAGTGGTCCTCCGAGCATAAAACCGAAGCCGCCGCCAATTAATTTACCCCACCAGCTCATATGTTATTTTCCTAGATGATTAAAATAGTGAATTATCTGGTTTCAGTGTCGTCGCGTAGGTCTTTCCCAATCTGTGAGCCAGTGCGAACTACGTTATTGTTTTGAAGTGATGGCTCATCCGGGAACAGTCTGCGAAGATCTTCCATTGTTAATGATTCGCCCTTTCTGTCGTACTCTTCCCAGATACATTCCCAGCGGTTGTCGTCGAAATAAAATCCCACGGGTAGAAGGGCAACAGGTTTGTTATTAAAGTCGGTTATGACTTTGGGTTCGATTAATTTACCAGGCATATTATTTCCACCACAATGTCAGTATGGGGATATAGGATATCATAAGTAGCCAGATAAGCATGATTGTCAGGAATGGCATTGCCGATTTGAATAGCGTGAGAATCGTTTTACCAAAACGCTGTGAGGCAATGAATAGATTGATGCCTACGGGTGGAGTCATATAGCCTATTTCCAGGTTAGCCAGAAAGATAATACCCAGGTGTACAGGATCAATCTGATAGCGTATAGCCAGGGGCATAATCAGTGGAACTACGACGACAATCGCAGAGAAAATATCCATCATTGCGCCTATTACCAGTAAAAACAGATTCAGTAAAAGTAGAAACTGTAGCTGGCTGGTTATGTGTGATTCGATGAGCCCGAGTAATCTTGAAGGTAACTGAGTGTCTATCAACAGGTTGGTAAGCCCCATGGCAACGCCGAGTATAATGAGAATGCTACCCACCAGTTTTGCGGTATCGACAAGAATGGGTGACAGGTCCTTAGTAAGTTTTATTTCCCTGTAAATTACAGTCTCAATGAATAGTGCATAAGTGGCGGTAACGGCTGCAGCTTCTGTGACAGTTACAAAACCACCAAAAATACCCGTCATTACAAGAATAGGTAGAAAAATATCCCAGATTGTTTCCCTGCAGGCCTGGTATACCTTTTGAATCGAGAATTCGTGTGGCGCTTCATGCCAGCTAAGTGCAGATTTATAACTATAGAGAGAAAGCAATACCAGC
Source organism: Gammaproteobacteria bacterium (assembly GCA_041589615.1). GTDB lineage: Bacteria > Pseudomonadota > Gammaproteobacteria > SZUA-229 > SZUA-229 > SZUA-229. Next base: position 6,468 of record JBFHVK010000111.1, read on the forward strand.
AGGATGAGGCCAGGGACGATACCTGCCAGAAATAGCTCATCTATATTGGTTCCAGAGACAATTCCATATAACAATATTGCAAGGCTGGGAGGAAATAATAAACCGAGTGAACCGGATGAAGTTAGCAGGCCAAGAGAAAACTTTTCAGAATAGTTGGACTGCATAAATAAAGGATAGAGCAGGCCACCGAGTGCGATGATGGTAACGCCAGATGCGCCTGTGAAAGCGGTAAAAAATGCACATGAAACGATTGCGGCCATCGCAAGCCCGCCGGGCATCCAGCCAAGTAGTGCATTGAATAGTTTTATCAGACGCTGTGGTCCGCCACCAGCTGCCATTGTCATGCCTGCAAAGGTAAATAGTGGGATAGAAATCAGGTTAGGCTGGCTGGCGAGTCGATATAATTCGATAATAAGCACAACAGGATCGAGCCCGGATTCTGTGCTTGCGTATAATCCACCCGCGCCCAGTGCAATAAACAGGGGTAAACCCAGTAGTGCGAGAGCTATCAGTATAATGAGTAAAATAATCATTATGTATTCTGCTGGTCGTCGCCAACAACAAGCAGAAAAAAATGCAGGCTGAGAGTAAGAAAACCGGCGGGTAAAATTAGCGACATATAAAGCGCGAGTTGTTCATTATCTGGCGCGTATTCATATTCATCTAGCCAGAACTGTAGTGCATACCAGAAGAAAATAGCGCAAATTATGCTGCTGATACCAAGTAGTGGTTTTCTGAGTTTTTCGCGATAGCTTTCCTTGATAGCAGAGCTGACGCAGTCAATCTTGATGTGTCGATTGCCTTCAGAAACCAGTGCTGCTCCCATAAAGGTTACAAAAAGTACAAGGTGTCGTGCGATTACATCAATGTCGGAGAAGCCCAGTTCGAAAAAATTACGTAGAATAACCTGCGCCAGGGATAGCGTCAGAAGGATCAGCAGACTCATCCCTGCAAGAAATTTTTCTATCTGGATGAGCCCCTGTCTTGCATTGTAAAAAAAATCGCTTTTAAAGCTCATGAGTTATTGTGTTGATTTTATGCTTCGATATTGTTCGAGTATATTTCTGGTTTGAGTAAAGTGTTTTTCGGGTATATAGCCAGATTCAGCAAGGGTTTTTGCTGCCCTGTCGCGAATATCAAGCATCTGTTGTTTTTCTTCTTCGCTCCAGTCCCACATGAATTCTATGCCGCTTTTTTTAAGTAGTGTAATGCTTTGCTGGTTATCACGTCGTGCATCCTGGTTTATTTCTTCAGCAACATCCTGGCCAGTTTCCTTGAGAAGTTCCTTCAGGTCATCAGGTAGGCGATTATAGAATCGATGACTTACTACCAGGCTCCCAATAGCATTTGTCATGGGTACCATGGAAGCATAACGGAGTTTGGTGTGCCACTGCATGGCGAGTGCGCCAAACGGTGAGTTATATACTGTGTCGATACTGCCGTGTTGAGCAGATAACTGAGTGTAAACATCCATGATGGAGAGCGGCACAGGTGAAACACCAGCTGCACTTGCAAACGCTTCACCCATCGGGTCACCCTGCCATAACCAGATATGTCGTTGCTTAAGTTGTTCGAGTGAATTTATTGGTTGTTTGGAGAAAAAATGCAGGAAGCCAACTTCGGGCCAGCCAAGTAATTCAAAACCTTTTTCACGAAAACCCTGCTGGATTTCCGGCATGATATGGTTGCGAACGTAATCTGATTCTTCAGTGCTATGAAACATGAAAGGCATTTCAAGTACGCGAGCCGGTGGGTAAATTCTACCAATGCCGTAGCCGGTAAAGAATGCGCCATGTAACTGCCGGCTGCGAATTTTTCTTAATACATCGGGTTCATCGCCCATGACTCCACCAGGATATATCTTGATTTTAAGGCGTCCCTGGCTTTTCTGCTCCAGTTCATCTGACCATTCCTGAATGCTATTCATCCATGCCGTGTCGGGAGGGATGAGTGTTGCAAACTTAAGTGTATAAGTTTCACTGGCGTTACTGTAAGAAATGAGCAGTGCAAATGTGATGCAGCATTTAACGAAAAACCTGCTGAGAGTTAAAACCATTGTGACTCCTTGTCGAGAAAGAACTGTGCTTTCTGTTTGGCGATATGGTTGATGAGTGCTGTATCGGGATTGACATCGGCATTCGCACTCAGCAGTTCTGTCAGGCGCTTGTTGAACGTTTTCTGTTCGAATTTCTGGCGATCAAGATACTCGGCCTGTAACAGGTCAATTAACAGCAATGGCTGTTTATTTAATTGCCTGGCGCGATCAAAGTGTTTCTCTGATAGAGAGAAATTGCCACCGAGCATGGGTGAGCGGCTGCCGTAATACACTGCGAAGAACAGGTGTGGTCCTGCCATAAAAAATGTTTCATCAAGCTCAATGACTCGTTGCATAATAAGTACCGCTCTGGGTAGATCCGCAATCGCCGAAGCATCATGTCGATTATGATCTATCCATTTTGCCCAGTTCGAA
>JBFHVK010000112.1:0-8934 GCA_041589615.1 Gammaproteobacteria bacterium
ACCGTATGCGTGAAGTGATGGCACTGATGATAATGCGACTGGTAACTCTGAATTACCATAAGCATAATGAAGCCTGGAGCCTGGACGCTCTTGCTTCAGAAATAAATATCACACCAGAAGCCTGTGAGTTAATCATACAACGCCTGCAATCATCCAGATTGCTGGTAGCAACCAGTGATTCACCCACACGATATCTACCAGGTTATGACCCGGCCACTATATCGCTATCCGATATAATTAATACAGTGAGGATTGCTGAGGAAAATGACGGACTTGCAATAGAGCAATTACATAGCAATACAAAAGTCGATGAAGTACATGCAGGTATAAGCAGGGCAATCGAGTCGTCTCTTGAGGGCAAAAGCCTGCTTGACCTTATCAGTCAAGAGACGAAGAAATGATAAAATTTACGGCTTACTACAAAATAATAAATGCTTTATGTTATCAGTCGATGATTAGTCATCGTTCTGTACATTTTTCATAATCTTAATGATGTCATCATGCCACTTCCTGAAAGTTTCTTTCAGGCGTTTATCAGGATAAAGATCGATAAATACCTGTGGATCTGACGTAACAAGAAGCGTTTCTCCTGCCTCAGCATAAATAACAATTTTCAAAGGCATATAAGGAATCAGTTCGGGATAAAATTCCGTCAACCTTGCAAACTCATCTTTTTTACCAAAGAAAACAATACGATATTTATCTGTCTTGTAGCCGCTCATGGTCAGGCCTGCATCGACCTGTTGAATTCGCGATAGCACATAACCCTGTGCTTTAATTGCATCCTGCAAGCTGCGCATAGCTTCCGGAAATTCCTTGTCAGTACGTAGCATAATCAGTTCACCCGTAATAATAGCCTGTGCAGGCACGCATAATACGAGAAATATCAGACCTAGCAGACAATGACGATAATAACTCATTGTGTTGCCTCCTGGAGTATCTGTGAGTAGGTGTCATACATTCCTTCACAGGCCATATCCAGTTCATCATTGTTAAATAACTGACTGAGCCGCTTAGGATTGATACTCATAACCCGTACATGACCATCTGTTTCGGTAACAGTAATACGACAGGGCAAGAACATACCTATCCGTGGATCGATAGCCAGGGCTTCATTTATAATTTCATAGTTACAGAAATTCATCATAGTATGTGTTTTTGATTCCTGTGTTTTATCTACAAAACCATAATCGAGTGCTGTTTGGCCTTTTATTTCGTAATTTTTAGCTATAACTGAACGCTTTAATTTTTCCAGGGTCTCTTCGAAAGAATACTTTGAGGTATAAGAAAGTATTGGTGGCTCATCAATAATCTGTTCACCCGACATCATGGTTATCTGGTAGCTCCTGATATAACTAACCAGGTTATTTACATCCGTTTCTGATAAACCGAATTCACTTGCAGCAGGCATCGGTGTCTGCTTTCGACCATGAGTGATTATGTTTTTCATCATCTGGTCACTAACAGAATTCAGAAATCCCTGATTATTAAGTGCTGGTGGGGCAATAGGGAAATCTCTTGGACGGGAAAACATCATACCAGTACCCTGGCCACCACGACCGCTTTCGCCATGGCAGCTAACGCAGTGTTTCTGAAATAGCTGCTTGCCTTTGATAGCATCACCCTGAATACGAGTTGCATCCCATGAAGGTACAGATGTTTTTTTCCAGCTGCGTATATGACTTATAATAGCTTTAATATCTGCATCAGACAGTCGATAGAAAGAAGGCATTATGCGGCCTGGTCGACCTACTCGTATGGTGCGATGCAGATATTCATCCGGAGTTTGCGCCAGGAAATCTTCCAGGCCAAGAGGAATACCAACACCGCCAGTGCCATTATGCCCATGACAAATCGCACAGTTATCTGTATATAACTGCTTACCCCGCTCCAACTGGTTCTTTTTATCGGCACCCATCACACTAGCTGTATATGCAGGCTGTACAATCAACAACAGTAAGAGTATTTGCACTAGTTTATAAGATAATATAGAAATTAGTGATTTAGTCATATTAGTCATAATAAGCAAAATTTTATATTTAAAACCATATATACCGCTGTCAGTTCAGGACGTGTATGAAGCTTATCAATTATCATGCCCTTTGCATTGATTTGCATTAACTTTATAGGCCACGACACGGCATAGCAGCATTGCCATACCAGCTCTATTATATAGATTATAGCCGAGCCTGCTCCCAGAAGCGCCTGGCACAGTCACCCAGGTCTCTGATAAATATTATCTATTAATAGACGCAAGATAACTGGTACTATTTGTCCAATATTGAGCATGTACTGATGAACTAGCAATTATACAGCCGAAAATACTGCTGCATTCGGCTTTTTTTTCCGTATAATGCCGTCAATTTCAATCATCAAGCCGATATATCGTGAACAAACTGTATCTATTCATCATTTTTACCCTGTTTTTGCAAACAACTATAGCCAATGCCATAGTCAACATTGAAAACATGCGCGTTGAATCCTCAGATAAGACACACGGTTCAGACAGTAAACTAAGCATCGATGTAAGCGGCAATAATGGCAATACCCAGAAGGTAAATGTTGGTATTGGCTCTCGCTCACAGTGGTATGACATGGATGGAACTCGCTTTATCGTTTTTAACTACGAATATGGTGAGTCCACCGATGTCAAAGACACTGATAAAACATTTTTTCACTTTCGCAATATCTGGTATATCGACAAGCAGTTTGCCATTGAAGCCTTTACCCAGTTTGAATCAAACGAATTTACACGGTTAAATTCTAGAGCACTACTAGGTGCAGGTGTTAGATGGCAGCTATTACACAGTGAAGATATTGCAGTGTACACCGGTATCGGTCTTTTTCGTTCAAAAGAAGAACTCGACACAAGTGATTTCACCTCTGATGCCGGTGTGATATATAACAATCGTCTCAATACATACATTGTATATAAACACACAATATCAAAACACTCACGCCTGGTTAATACACTCTATTACCAACCCGATATCAGTGAGACATCAGATTATCGTTTACTCGAACAATTTGGGCTACAAATGGATATTACTGAAAATCTGTCTTTCAAATTATCAATAGATGTATCTCATGATAGCGAATCACCTGAGTTAATCAAGGAAACAGATACAAGCTATAATTCTGGTTTTGAATACAGTTTTTAACCATCTGTTATTACCTACCTGTTTAGTACATTCATACTAAACAGCTTATAAGCAAAGCATCATTAATAATCCATTACTCTTGAATATCTATCTGTATACAGGAGCACGCCACCCGTAAGGTGTCGCATACGGCTGCGGTCCATAATAAAGCCGCTGGTTATGATAGTATGCTTGTGGCGCTGCATTATATGGCCTCTGGTATGGTTGCTGAAACTGCTGTTGTGGGTGCATCATGTATGGATTAGGCTGAGTGCGATGTGTATATGCATATGCATTTTGGGGATATACCTGATTAATTGAATTCTGTGAAGAATTCATAGCATCATCAGCTGCCGCAGGATTCCCTCTATTGTTATAAGGTGTATTATACATCTCTGCCCATGCCTGCTGCTGCTCCAGCATTGCTTTTTTCTGGCGGTCCAGTTGTTGCTGCAATTGATCACGTTGCTGCTCCATTTGTAATTCCTGATCCTTAACCCACTGAGGCTTTTCAATGAGAATTGTATTTGTTCTATTCAGCATATAATCGTCAGGATCAGTCTCAGGAACATTCTGATATGATTTGTTTACTTCAGTCTTCTGAGCATTTTTAAACTGATGTGGATTATTATTCGACTGCCAGCCATGTTGCGGTTGTTGAGCCATGTATTGTGGAGGGTATTGAGGAGCAGGACCTTGTCCCATAGATGATATGTAACCAGGCTGCATCTGATTAATATCTGCCTGTTCTGATTCGTTATCAAATGTAATGAATCGAGTTATTTCATCTGGCATCTTATAATAGATAACAGCGGCTATTATCGGAAGCGCTATAAGAAGAACCATTATAACCGGAAACACTTTCGATGATCTTATTTGTTGCTCATCCTTTTTATCAGAAGGTATACCCCCAAGTGTTTCGAGTTTTTCTGCTACTTTTTCCTTCTTTACTTCTTTTTCTGAAGACTCGGCTTTATCATCACTACTATTACTTTTATTAGTCATTTTATTTCTCCTGTAAATAAACTGTAAATTTACTGATTACCACGGCATAAATGAATTCATAAACTGCATAGGGCGTGACACACTATTATTCATCACTGCTACTTCATGACGCATCTGGTTAACTGATACACTCATATTTCTTACATGAGCATTCATTTCCTTCATAGTTTCAGTTTGCGTATCCATAGTATGCGTCATCACAACCATGTTTCTTGACACTGAATCCATATGAACGACTACATGTTGCATATTTTTACTGATTGAGTTCATATTATTAGCCACTCTACCAACATCTTCTGTAAGACTATATATTAGAAAAAAACCATAAATAGCCAGTATAATAAACGCAACCATGGATGGGTAAACCACCATCTCCCATCTTCTAGCACTCACAGTGAATGTTCTGGTGAGCTCATTCATACTCTGGCTCAGAACATGTTCTACACTATCTTTTATCCCATCATCATAGTAACCAAACATCGATAGTTTCTTGTCACATCGACTCGGATCATTAGGGCAGGTTTCTGGATCAGCAGTACATCCTTCTATACCGGGCTCACACTCAATAGACTCAATGATAATATCCCTTACGGATTTAACTTTAGAGTCGTCTTTATTTTTATCAGACATCACCTTCCCCATTTATTTTTATAAGTATTAACCTGAGATTTTTTGTCTGAGTTTATTTGCACTTTCCTCATCCAGCCCTTGTATAATACGTAATAGATAACCAGCCTGTTCTTTATGTTTTAGATCAAGAAGGCGAATTGCCGCCTCATAATACGCCTCTCCTGCCTGCTTCCATTTACCCTGCGCATAATATACGTTACCAAGCTCGCCATATATATCCGGATCTGCATCCTCATATTTACTAAGATCAAGATAGAAACTTTCTGCTTTTTCAGCATCACCACTCCAGAACGACTGTCTGGCAAGATGTATAGTTCGTTGTGTGCTAGCAGCAGGAATATCTGTGTCAGTTTCCTGAACTTTCTCACCGTTAGAATTAATTACATCTGTAGTATTTATATTATCTAGATCAGGTATTATCATATCTGCTCGATTCTGCGCGAAGATCTGATCGACTTTCCTGTTAATCTCATCCAGTTTTTCTGTTAACTCATTAATGATATCAATATTCTGCTGAGCAGATATTGAATTACTAACAGCTGCATCTGTTATCAATTGTTCCGAATCCTGGCTATCAAGGCTATCCGACGCTTCTGTATTAGCTTTTATAATTTTATTTTCAGTTGTACCTGATGTTTCAATTTCTGCCACATCTGAAGTAGAAGGTATTCGTTTGTCCTGAGTATTTATATCATTATCTTGACCCGAAGAATCAATATTTGTAGCAACCGCGTCAACTTCAGTTTTTGCGATATATCGACCTAGCCTTGGTTCTGGCTTATATACTGGTATTGTAATTTTGAATTTTTCTTCAACCACTGACTGCACATAATCAACAGGCTCAGTGACATTACTATGGAATATAACTGTTCGATAGAATATAAATGCTGCAAATATAATTAAGACCAGTAATATTTTTATTGGTAACAGTGTGTATTTTAATATTTTCATTTTTGTGACCTCATCACTAATTCACGAGATGTGGATAAAGCGCATGAGCAAAACTTTCAAATTCTTGTGCACTCTTACTCTTGCGTGACAGTTCAATAATCGACAAGCCCTCACTAAGGGTTCTTCTGTAATTAGTACGTTGACATAATCGATATGGCAAAACACGTATATCATCAATTTGCTTTAGTGCATCCTCAGCCTCGTCAGACTCCTTTACTGAACGATGAGTATCTGCGCGATTTATAAATGCAACAAGTTCCGGACATCTATCACCACAGGTATCATGAATAATTCTAAGGAATCTCTGAGTAGCCCAGACATCAGGCTGACTTGGTGGAACAGGAATAATGACTCTCTGTGCCACTTTAATCGCAGCCGTCATCGCTGGCATATTCGCTGCACCCACATCTACCAGGACATGTCCGCAGTGATCTAGCATCTTATGAATAAAATCATTATCACTAGCATCATTAACCATAAATTCAGGAAGAACTCCTTCCTCTTTCCTGATCAATGCCACATCCTTCAGGGTTCTCTGAGGATCCAGGTCATAAGCTATAACATTCTCACCCATACTCTGCAGCCATATTCCAAGGTTAAAAGTAACAGTACTTTTACCTGATCCACCTTTTAGATTTGCAGTAACAGTTATCACTGTAATCACCTTTTATATTGCTGTATTTGAGATGTGTTCTTGTATTCTTCAATCTTTCTATAGTCTTCCGGGACCTTGAATAAACTAGCTGGTTGATTTGCTATTTTTATATTTTTCAACTCACGTATAAAGCCGCCGGGTAACTCTTCTCTTATAGCGATACCAAGACCTGTGTCGTACCACTGATATGAATCATTCGATGAACCATCTGGCCTGTTAAGTTCGCGCCGCCATTTCTCTGTATTACGACCATTAAGTTTTTCTTTTTTTATTCTCTTCAACTCAGCCACAGAGCCATCAGGGAAAAATTCCCTTAAAGCAAGCTTCCTCTTAGTATCTACCCAGTGTAGAGTTCTCATTTTTCGTCCATTCTCATTAGAAATAATCTGCCATTTTTCAGTTTTCATTCCATCAATAGTTTCATTACCCAGTTTTTCACAGATTGCATTTTTTATCTGTTCGCATGGATTAATATCATTATTCTGTTTTTTCAAATCAAAGGTATTTTCTCTATATGATCGAAGATGTTCGTTTATAAGTACGGCTTTACCTTCATTTTTATATACAATTTCAATAATCATCTGACCATTCGACGACGATTCTCTCCTGACTGCATCTTTACCAACATACAATTTACTTACTCTAGTAGGCACATTAGGCATAGTTATTACTGCATCTGCAGAGAACTCAGTTTGTTTAGTTGCCGCATATACTTGTCCTGACACTAAAATAATGCAGGCGAACTGTAATATTTTTGTTAGAACAGTCATTTTTTTATCCTGTTTATACAGTGCGTTTTAATTCATAAAAACCAGGTACCGAGTAATCACTTCCCTGTGAGGACTCAGTGCTTTGGACTCACGCCATATTACTTCGCAGGTGCTGGCGCAGGTGCCGGTGCTGGAGCCGCATTTGGTCCCCAGCCGTAACCAGGATGTCCACCATATCCGGGATAGCCGCCACCATATGGTGCATAACCACCGCCATAGCCTGGATAACCACCATATGGCGCATAGCCTGGATAACCACCCCATCCTGGACCATAGCCATAACCTGGACCATAACCCCATGGACCACCACCATAACCGTTGTAACCGTTATAACCATTGTATTGGTTATTACCATAACCACGGCCGTTACCACGCGCATTCATGCTAAAGTTCATGCCACCATCGCCAAGGAAATCACCAACTCCATTATTACCCCAGCCATTATTGCCATAACCATTATTACCCCATGGTCCCCACCAGGCATCAGCGGTCATAGGAGCAGCCAGTGCACTGGCTACCGCAGCACTACACAATAACTTACGTATATTTCTCATTTCATTTCTCCCCTTCATCTGAAGGTTATTAATCGGCATATCAATGCCGGCCTATTTACTCTCTGGTCATGTTTAACTGAGTCAGGTTGTAGAGAGTAACCAACATGACCAGTTGTAAATTCTTTTATTACCAGCTCCACGCATTAACAGGCACTGTAGAGTATGGGTATAACCCTCCCGGATATACGCTATATACATATGGATTCAATCGACTCATTGGATACAGACCTGGTCTTATGAGTGGACTGTTATAAACTGATCCGGGAAATCCATAATTAGTTATAAAAGGCAATGAAGAACGATCGTACATACTATTCACATTAATAAACGAGAAGTTATTGTGATATGATGAATCAACCTGATGAGACCATCGCTTGAACCGCTCATCATGAAATCTCATGCTTGTTATTCTTTCGGGGCGTTTTTCAGGCACCTTACCCCAGGGCCTGTAACTGCTAAATGACTTATTTGAATATTTTGATTTAGGTGCTTTCCAGGGATTTCTTGTTTTAACAGGAGGCAAATACTTAAATTCAACATTATCTTTGAATGAACTTCCACTCCTCCATTGAAATTTTTCTCTACTATTATTATTTTTGTTATATGTACTTGGCGGTGCAAATTCAGAGAAACCTGGAGGTGTATCATAGCCATCCATCCACTCATTTGCATGAGCGGGCATCACTATAAAAGCTAACGACACGATAATTAACAATATAGCTTTATTCTGTAATCTAATATTACTATTTTTCATTTTATCGTTTCTATTATTGTCATATTTAACCGGCATGATTTACGACCTCAAACAAATGCTATCTCCATACTGGTGGATAAGTATTTCTATATTGTTGCGCGGGTATTTGTGCACCAGGAAAATGTGATCCCTGAAAATTACCTGGTGGCTGCATCGCAGGATGCACCTGGGAAGGATAGCCCGGACGCTGGTACAAATGAGGTGGAGGCATATTTGGTCCGTATATCGGCCCACGTGCTGAAGGAAAATATGAATTTATATTATTTTGCATAGGCCTGTCGTCAGGTAAAGCCTTATTCACTTCCTGACTGCCTGAATTATTATGCTCTGAATTATTATTTATAGAATGAGACGATTGTTCCTGTTGTCGATCTTGTGTGGGCAATGACTGATTCATTTGTCTAGCGAGCAATTCTAACTGTGCCTGTTGTTGTCTTGCCCATTCAGGAACAGTATTACGCTGTTGCTGCTGTTC
>JBFHVK010000113.1:0-8922 GCA_041589615.1 Gammaproteobacteria bacterium
AGCCAATACCCTGTCAGGAAATGCGCGTAAACATTTCGGCTCGGATTTTATTATTTCAGTGCCCGTCAGTATGAAAGGCAAACTGGATAATATCCGTCCACCATCCGATCTTTTGCCCTATGTCGTACCGGTAAGCTGGAACTCGTATCGCGCGTCATTGATTATCTGTATTTCGGATTTGCAGGGGTGAAGATTTAAAAAGAAAACGCAAATACACGCAAATAAACGCAAATGTTTTGTTTGTGCGCCTGCGGCGCACTACACTGAAATAAATGCATTTACGTTTATTTGCGCGCATTTGCGTTCATTCGCGTTTTCTTTTGATCTTGATCTTCTATTTCAAATATTTCTTTCTATATTCTTCATACATCGCCATCGCCTGCTGTTTTTCTTTTTCGTTTAATTTTCCAGAGGCAAACTGAACGTTTTTAATGGCGTTGTCTATATTCTGTTCGGCGGCAAGTTTGAACCACACATAGGCGAGTATACGATCCGGCTGTGTGCCCTGGCCGGTGAAGTACAGTCGGCCAAGATTGGCCTGTGCATCGGCGGCACCCATGCGTGCGGCTTTATCATACCAGCGAAAGGCCTCCGGCATGTTTTTAGGGATGCCGATGCCGTGTTCATGGATATAGCCCAGGTTATAGGCGGCAGCGACACTGCCATTTTCTGCAGCACGGTAATACCAGCGCATCGCCAGTTCGTCATCTTTATTCAGGCCTTTGCCATGAGCGTAAAACTGCGCAAGGTAATAACAGGCACTGGCATGTTTGTTTTTAGCCGCGCGGCGTATCCATTGTTCGGCGAGTACAAAATTCTGTTCAATGTCCTTGCCCTGTGTATACAGTTTTCCAAGCCTGAACTGGGCATCGGCATCTTCCTGTTCTGCTGCTTCCCCCAGCCAGCGTAGGGCTTTGGCTACATCCTTTTCGACACCTCGGCCCTCGCTGTACATCACCCCGAGGTTGTACTGGATTTCACGGTCACCCGTTTCAGCAAGTGGCGTCCAGTGGTGTAGTGCCAGTTCGTACTGGCCCATCTTGAAGGCTTGCAGGCCGTCTTCCCTGGCATCTGCCATGGTGTGGGTAGATATCAGGTAGAAAACAAACAGGCTGACGGTGACTAGATGTTTTTTCATATTAAGTTGATAGCTTTTGCTGGTAGCGTTTAACCTGTTGGGCGAAGTCGTCTCTCTGTTTCGCGGTTATCAGGCTCTCTTCATCTGTTATCGGCAGCTGTGGATATTGCTGAAGCATGCGCTGGGCAAACATCCCGCTGGCATAGTGCAAAATCTCACCATGTTCATTGAATATCGGCGTATCCGTTACGCCACAACTGGGCGAGCGGCATTTGAAAATATAACCATGAATCGAGTCTAGCTGAGTGGCGCGGTGTTCACAGTATGTTTGCATGGCTGCCGTGATATCAAGTGTGGGGTCATCACGGCCGAGTATTTGAAGCTGGTCTTCCTGTTGCACCAGTCGTACGGGAGGGCGAGGGGTGCTAAGGCCTATTTCTACTTCGGGGCAGATTTCGATCAGGGTGAACCGGGCTCGTACGAATTCCACCAGTTCGGGAAAGTGTTTTAGCTCGGCATCGTAACGCACCCGTTCGCCCAGCAGGCATCTGCTGATGGCAACAACGGGTTTGTCCATGGGCCTGTTTATCTTTTTGCGCCCATCTTTACCGCGCGTTCGCGGGTTTTATTGGCTTCCACTGCCTGAAGTCCTGCATCCCAGTTAGGCATGGTTTCCGGCCAGCCGAAGCTATGTTGAACTACCAGCTCGCTGAGCGCATTGATATTGATATCGGTGGCATTCAGGCAGGGAATATAATCAAAGTCGGAACCGCCGCGGCTAAGGAATATCTCACGATTTTCCATATTGATCTCTTCCAGGGTTTCAAGGCAGTCGGCGGCAAAGCCGGGGCAGACCACATCCAGTGTCTTAACGCCCTGATGTGCCAGCTGCTTCATGGTGTTGTCGGTATAGGGTTGTAACCACTCTTCGCGGCCTACACGGGATTGAAAGGTGACTTTCCATTTGCTGTCTTTCAGCAGCAGTTTTTCCGCAACCAGCCGTGCAGTTTTCTGGCAGTGACAGAAGTAGGGGTCGCCATTTTCGACATAGCGTTTTGGAATACCATGGAAAGAAAACACCAGCATATCCGGCTTACGATCACGGGCGCTCCAGTGGTTAAGGATGCTTTTTGCGAGTGCATCGATATAGGCAGGCTGGTCATGGTAGCTATTGATAAATCGCATATCCGGTAACCAGCGCCAGCTTTGCAGTTCCGAGGTTACTGCATCAAACACCGACGCGGTGGTGGTGGCAGAGTACTGAGGGTACATCGGTACGATAAGGAAGCGCTTGGCACCTGCGCTACGCAAACCGCGCAGTGCATCGCGGATGGACGGGTTGCCGTAGCTCATTGCGACATCGACCAGTACATTTCCGCGAATTTTCGATTGCAGCTTCTTTTCCAGCTTCTGTGCCTGCTGTTTGGAGATGGTGATTAGAGGCGAGCCTTCGTCGGTCCAGATTTTTTTATACATGGCTGCGCTTTTGCGCGGACGAAAGCGCAGGATCACGCCGTGTAATATCAGCCACCATAAAGGGCGAGACATCTCTATAACTCGTGGATCCCAGAGAAACTGTGCCAGGTATTTTCGTACAGCCTTCTCGGTGGGGGCGTCCGGGGAGCCCAGATTGACGAGTAAAACCCCAAGGCGCTCTTTGCTGCCGTGGGCATAATTAGGGAGATTCAGGTATTCAGTCATTAAAAATCTTGTCGTTTGATGAATTTATGAACATTCGTGCCTAAATTTAGTGCATTTGGCATTCATGCAGTCGTATTCTGTCTGTATAATAGCCCGCTAATTTTCGACCTTACAAGTTTTACATAAGGATTCTCGAAAAAAATGATGAATTCCTGAGCGTTAGTAAGACAATCTCATGGAGTTATCTGGTTAGAATGCCCGGGTGGAGCAGATTTCATGGCTGTCTCTGGCCCTCTGTTTATAGCTAATGGCTGGCCATTAACTATAGTTCAGGCATCATACGTTGTTTGAGATTTTAATAAACGTTGCAGGTCTACGTTTATTTTTCACTGTTAACACTGCACAGCATGATCGTTCGCTGGGTAGTCTGCTTCAGCAGGAGTTAAAGAATGCCAATACGTCTGGCAATACCGAATGAAATAGTCCCGGGTGAGCGCCGCATAGCGCTTGATCCGGTGGTCGCCAAAAAGCTTAATGAACTGGGTGTTGATGTACGCATGCAAAAAGGTGCTGCGGCATCTGCGCTGTTCTCCGATGAACAGTTCGAAGGCGTGACCCTGATCGACTCAGCAGAAGAACTCTATAAAGACGCTGATGTGATCTTCAAGGTACAGCCGCCCACTATGGACGAGCTGGAGATGATGAAAGATGGCTGTGTGATTGCCAGCTTCATGGCGCCACACAAAAACCAGGACCTCACTAAACGCATGTGTGAAAAGAAGGTCACCAGCCTGGCGATGGAACTGGTGCCCCGTATTACCCGTGCGCAATCGATGGATGCACTGTCTTCCCAGGCAGCTATTTCCGGATACAAGGGTGTGCTCATGGGTGCGGACCGCGCGGCGGTATTCTTCCCCATGTTGACGACTGCAGCGGGCACCATTCGCCCTGCGAAGGTGCTGATTATCGGTGCTGGCGTGGCGGGCCTGCAGGCGATTGCCACGGCGAAGCGGCTGGGTGCAATCGTAGAAGCCTATGATGTGCGTAGCGCTACAAAAGAACAGTGTGAATCGCTCGGAGCCAAATTTGTGGATACCGGCGTGAGTGCAGACGGCGAAGGTGGTTATGCGCGTGAGCTGACCGATGAAGAAAAGCAGCAACAGCAGGATGTGTTAAATACACATATTTGCAAGTCCGATGTGATTGTTACAACCGCGGCGATCCCAGGTCGCCCATCTCCAAAAATTATTAGCGCTGACGTTGTAGCAAATATGAAAGTCGGCGCGGTGATTGTGGACCTGGCCTCTGAAGGTGGTGGTAACTGCGAACTGACCAAGCCGGGCGAAACCGTTGATTTCGAAGGCCGTGTAACGATTCATGGCCCATTGAATGTGCCTAGCCAGGTGCCGGTACATGCCAGTGAAATGTACGCCAAAAACCTGTTCAATCTGGTCTCGCCCTTCATTAAAGAAGGTGAACTGGAACTGGACTGGGAAGATGAGGTGATTAAAAACACCGCATTGACCCACGATGGCGAAATTAAATCTGAACGTTATAAGGATCAATAGACATGATGATCGAAGGCTTTACAGCGCTCTATATATTTATGTTGTCGGCATTTACCGGCTACGAAGTGATTAGCCGTGTACCGGTTATCCTGCACACGCCGATGATGTCAGGCTCCAACTTTATCCACGGTATTGTACTGGTGGGTGCTGTTGTGGTGATGGGACATGCCGAAACCACACTAGAGCAGGTGATCGGTTTCTTCGCCGTTGCCCTGGCGGCCGGTAATGCAGTGGGTGGTTATGTTGCCACCGTGCGTATGCTGGAAATGTTTAAAGTCAGTGATAAGAAGAAGGGTGCCGCTTAATGGATACGTTTATTCAAGTCGTATATTTCGTTGTTGCCATTCTGTTTATTCTTGGCCTGAAAAAAATGAGCTCGCCGGTAACGGCAACCGGCGGTATTGTCTGGGCTGGTATTGGTATGGTTGCAGCATCAGTTGTGGCATTCTTCGAGCCGGGTGTATTTGATCACGGCACCAATGTGTTCCTGATTATCCTCGCGATTGCCGTGGGTTCGAGCATTGCCTATATCACTGCAAAGCGCGTGCAGATGACCGACATGCCTCAGATGATTGCTATCTATAACGGCATGGGTGGTGGTGCTGCGGCCGCAATCGCCGGTGTCGAGCTGGTGAAAATGGCCGGTGGCGGTCACGCCATTGGTGGCACTGCACAGGTGCTGGCGGTACTGGGCGCACTGATCGGTGCGGTTTCATTCTCCGGTTCGGCGATTGCCTTTGCCAAGCTGCAGGGTTTAATGAACAAAACCTTCCGCCTGCCAATGCATATGATAATCAACCTTGGACTGTTTGTGCTGACACTGATCGCGGGTGCCATCATTGGCTTCAGTGGTGATGTCAGCATCCAGCTGGTACTGGTGTTCTTTGTGATGGCACTGGTGTTTGGTGTGCTATTTACCACACCCATCGGCGGAGCCGATATGCCGGTAGTCATTTCGCTGTTTAATGCGTTCACCGGTCTGGCGGTTGCCTTTGAAGGCTTCGTGCTGGGTAATGCGGCGATGATTATTGCCGGTACCGTGGTAGGTTCTGCGGGTACGCTGTTGACCCAGTTAATGGCGAAGGCAATGAATCGCCCTATTACCAATATCCTGTTTGCCAGCTTTGGTTCTGATGGTGGCGCCGCTGCCGAGGAAGACATCGAAGGCAGCATGAAGGAAATTCAGGGTACCGATGCAGCGATCATGATGGCTTATGCCGAGAAAGTAATTATCGTACCGGGCTACGGTATGGCGGTTGCACAGGCTCAGCACAAGGTCGCTGAACTCACCAAGTTGCTGGAAAGCCGAGGTGTTACAGTGAAGTTTGCGATACACCCGGTTGCCGGTCGTATGCCGGGTCACATGAATGTTCTGCTGGCGGAAGCGGGTATCGAGTATGACAAGATACTTGACCTGGATGAGGTTAATCCGGAGTTCCCAACCTGCGATGTGGCGCTGGTGATTGGTGCGAATGATGTGGTTAATCCGGTGGCACGAACTAATCCGGACAGCCCTATCTACGGTATGCCGATACTTGATGCGGATATGGCAAGAAACTGTATCGTCATCAAGCGAGGTCGCGGTGCCGGGTTCTCAGGTATCGAAAATCACCTGTTCTATGCTGATAACACTCGCATGTTGTATGGCGATGGCCAGAAAGCCGTGGGTGAGCTGGTAAGTGGCATCAAGGAGCTGCAATAAGTCAGCTATTGCAGCCTTGCGGCAACTTGACATACCATAGCCTGCACCCGCTGGAGAAATCCAGCGGGTGCAGTTGTGTCTGCATCGGAAAAAACTGGCGTTTTTGGCAAGAATACGCCAGCACACTGAGAATAGTCTCGATACTCGTATTATACTCACTGTAATATCCACGCTCCGGTTCAGATACTAGATAAAAGAAATGAATCAAAGAATAAGAGAATAATCGTGCACCAGCCCAATAGTGAAGTTCTAAATCTCTCCAAAACAGGCAAGAAGTTAATGAAGCAACGGCGTTTTAAGGATGCCGAAAAAGTCTTTATGGAGGCAATGGACATCGAACCCACCAACAGTTATATCCTGGTGGGTCTGGGTGATCTGTTCAGGATGACGAGTGATTTCAATAAGGCTATTGGGTATTACACGCGCCTGCTGAAAATAGACGAAAACAATGTGTTTGCGTTGCGTGGAATTGGCGACTGTTTTCGTGGGCTGAGAGAGCCTGAAAAAGCAGTGGAGTTCTGGGCGCGTTATCTACAAATAAATCGTGGCGATGTGCATGTTATGGTGCGTCTTGCTGACGCCTATAAGAGCATGGATGAAATTGAAAAAGCAGAAAAACTCTATATCGAATCCATAGCAATCCAGCCACATGATCGTTACGCATTAATGGGGCTGGGTAACCTATACTATAAGGACAGGGAAGACGATAAGGCGCTGGTATATTTTGAGAAACTGCTCAAGCTGGATGAGAATTACGTGGCCGTGTTAACCATGGTTGGCAACATTTACCAGCGACGCAGCGATTATGCAAATGCGGAAAAATATTACCGCAAGGCAACCGAACTGGAGCCTGATAATTCCTATGCCTTATATGGTCTGGGTAACTGCCAGCGTGGCGCGGGTAATATTGATGAAGCAATAGACTTATGGGGCAAGATTCTTGATCGCGAGCCCTATAACCAGAATATTTTAAGTCGTCTGGGTGATGCCTGGTTATCCAAGGGCGATGTGGATAAGGCTCGTGAATTATATGACAGGAGCCTTGATCTTGGTTTTGATGCATTCGCATTGATTGGATTGTCACGGATATATCGTGGCGAAGGCGATTTTGTAGAAGCAGAAGCCTGCTGTAATAGAGTGCTAATGGAAAAACCAGGCTTTGAACGAGCGATTGAGGAACTGTCGCTCGCATTAATTGATAAGGATCTTGCCAATAAATAGGTATATATATGAGCGTATTGAGAAGCTGTTTAATACTTTTATTCTGTCTGTTATCAGCGGTTACTAATGCTCAGGAAAAGCAGACCAAAGTTGTTTTGCATGTTAATGACGGTTTCAAACTTGGTCATCTGCAGAATAGTGTAAATAATATACGCAATGAGATGGGTAAAGATGTTGATATCAAGGTGGTGATTAACGGTAAAGCTGTCACACGTTTGCTGAAATCAAATCTTGAGAGCGCAAAGATCGTGCAGTCAGTGCTTGAGCAGAATGTGCCGATAGGTCTTTGTCATAATGCCGTCAACAGTAATAAAGTAGACAGAAGTGTATTGATAGAAGGTCTTGAAGTGCTGGATTCTGATGGAAATGTTACGATTATCAGGCATCTGCAGAAGGGATATCTCTATATAAAACTTTAGGCTGGCAGGGCTATACCACAAAAAACCAGTCCAGAAAATAATAAAAGCAGGCATGAATATGCCTGCTTTTATTGTAGAAAAAATATAAATTGAAAGTAGAGCTTAACCTTTCAATAAAGTACCTACACCCTCATCAGTTAGCAACTCAAGTAGCACCGCATGTGGTACCCGGCCATCAATAATATGAGACGTTTTCACACCGGACTTCACCGCATCTAGCGCACAATTAACCTTAGGTAACATGCCGCCATGAATTGTGCCATCGGCAATATATTCATCCACCTGTTTAGCGCTCAGGCCTGTGAGCAATTTATCCTGCTTGTCGAGAATACCAACTGTATTGGTGAGTAACAGTAATTTTTCAGCACCCAGCACCGTTGCGAGTTTTCCGGCAACCAGATCGGCATTAATATTATAGGACTCACCGTTTTCACCAACACCAATGGGTGCGATGACGGGAATGAAGTTGTCGTCATCCAGCATGGATACAACGGTTGGGTCTACGGTATGTACTTCACCGACATGCCCGAGGTCGATTAGCTCTGATGGTGTGTCGCCACTGGCATCTGCACTCATTTCCATTTTTTTTGCACGAATGAGGCTACCATCTTTACCGGTAAGGCCAACTGCACGGCCACCCTGCTGGTTAATCATGGTAACAATGCTTTTGTTTACCAGGCCGCCGAGTACCATTTCTACAATGTCCATGGTTTCGGTGTCGGTCACACGCATGCCCTGAATGAACTTTGATTCCTTGCCTACGCGTTCAAGCAGACTTGCAATCTGTGGCCCACCACCGTGAACAACCACGGGGTTAACGCCTACCTGTTTGAGTAATACAATGTCCCGCGCAAAGCCAATCTTGAGTTTTTCATCGGTCATAGCATTGCCGCCGTATTTTATAACGATGGTTTTGCCATTAAGTTTCTGGATATAAGGCAGCGCCTCTGAAAGGACGCTAACAATATTATTTGCTTTGGAATTATCCATGGATCATTTTGCCAGTTAAAAAGTTAGGTTAATCGTATTGTCTGTTGCCAGCATCTGCTGGCGAAATTTTTCCTGCACGGTCTGTAATGTAGATTCATCGTCTGCTTCAAAACGTAAAACCAGGCAAGGTGTCGTGTTAGATGGGCGAATCAGTCCCCAGCCCTTGTCCCAGGTGACACGCATGCCGTCGATGGTGGAAATTTCTGCATCTCCAAAATCAGCGGTGTTTTTAAATTTTTCCATAAAGGCATAATGCTCGCCTTCGGAAAAATGAACCTGGATTTCCGGGGTATTAAAGCTGTC
>JBFHVK010000114.1:0-8882 GCA_041589615.1 Gammaproteobacteria bacterium
AATGGTGCCGAGAAGAGGACTTGAACCTCCACGAGCCAAAGCTCACTAGCACCTGAAGCTAGCGCGTCTACCAATTCCGCCACCTCGGCAAGGTGCAGCTGGATCCGTTGATCCGAGACAGGGCGCGAACTTTACCGTTAGCTTATGCTTTTGTCAATATTCCGGGTGATATTTTCTAGCGTTGATATAGTGCGCATTCGTCGGCGTAGTTGTGTACAATCAGGGTTTAAATCAAGACTTTACAGGCGCGGCCCATCTAAATGGCAAAATCCAGAAAGAACGACAAAAACAACCGTAAGAATCCTCAATCCAGCTCTGCTTCTCAAAAACACGATAAGTCCCGAAAGCATCGCAAGGGGAAGAAACCGGACAATAAGCCGGCAGGTAAGCTTGTCGACCCTCAGCAGGAGCGCGAGGCCAGTAACTACGATAATCCCATCGCCAGTCGTGAGCTGATTCTTCAGGTGATTCACGAAGAAGGTGCGATGACCCACGAACGCCTGCAGGATCGCCTGAAAATGGAGTCTTATGACCAGAAAGAGGCGCTACGCCGCCGTCTGGGCGCGATGGTCCGAGATGGTCAGCTGATTAGAAATCGTCGAGATGGCTATGTGCCTGTGAACGAGGAAGACCTGATCAGTGGTCGTGTAATAGCTCACCCGGATGGTTTTGGCTTCCTGGTGCCCGATGAGGGGGATGACGACATCTTCCTGCACGGCAAACAGATGCGTACCCTGTTGCATGGTGATCGCTGTGTGGTACAGATTTCCGGTGTCGACCGCCGTGGACGTAAAGAGGGCGCGGTGATCGAGGTGATCGAGCGGGCCAATGATCGCATCGTTGGCCGTCTGTTTATTGAGTCCGGTGTGGCCTTTGTGGTTGCGGACAACAAGCGTATTACCCAGGACATCATGGTGCCACTGGATCAGCTGGGGGAAGCCGAGACCGGGCAAATCGTTATTGTCGAAATTACCCAGCAACCGACTTTCAGGAATCGGGCGATTGGCCGTATAACCGATGTGATCGGTGACCATATGGCACCGGGGATGGAAATCGATATTGCCATCCACGCTCACAATATTCCATTTCTCTGGCCAGATGACGTTAAACAGCAGGTGGCTAAAATCTCTGCTGAAGTGTCCGAAATCGACAAGAAAGGCAGAACAGACCTTACAAAAATGCCTCTTCTGACCATCGATGGTGAAGATGCTCGTGACTTCGACGATGCCGTTTACTGTGAAAAGAACGCCAAAGGCTGGAAACTCTATGTCGCCATTGCCGATGTTTCCCATTATGTGCAGCGCGGAAGCGCACTCGATGAAGAAGCCTATAACCGTGCGACCTCTGTGTATTTCCCTGAACGCGTTATACCGATGCTTCCTGAAGTATTATCGAATGGCCTCTGCTCACTCAATCCGCAGGTCGATCGCCTGTGTATGGTCTGCGAGATGCAGTTTGATAAAACTGGCAAGATGAGCAGCTACAACTTCTTCGATGCGGTGATGCATTCCCATGCTCGACTGACCTATAACAAGGTTTCGGCGATGCTGGAAGATAATCACCAGACGCTGCGTGAAGAATACAGTGACGTGCTGCCTCACCTTGAAACCCTGTTTGATCTTTATAAGGTGCTCATCAAGCAGCGCAAGAAACGTGGTTCTATAGATTTTGAAACCACTGAAACCCGTATCGTTTTTGATGAAAATAAACGCATCGACAGTATTGTGCCTACAACGCGTAATGAGGCACACAAGATTATTGAAGAGTGTATGATCTCGGCCAATATTGCAGCCGCGAAGTTCCTGGAAAAACATGAAATTCCTGGCCTGTTCCGTGTGCATGGTGGTCCGAAAGAAGACAAGATGGATGATGTTAAGGACTTTATCCTGAGCCTGGGTTTGAAGTTTAAAACCAAAGGTAAAATAGAAGCCCATGATTATGCGCGCATTATCGACCAGGTGAAGGATCGCCCCGATTTCCACCTGATTCAGACCGTTTTATTACGTTCATTATCACAGGCGGTTTATTCTCCTGATAACGATGGTCATTTTGGCCTGTCGCTGGAAAACTACGCGCACTTCACTTCGCCTATACGTCGTTATCCAGATTTACTGGTTCATCGCGCCATTCGTCATATCATCGAAGGTAAAAAGGTTCCAGCCTATTTTTATCGCCATAGTGACATGGTACACCATGGTGAACATTGTTCGGCAAATGAGCGTCGTGCAGATGAAGCGACTCGTGATGCAGTATCGGCACTGAAATGTGAGTATATGCAATCACGTATCGGCGAAACTTTTAAGGGTATTATTACCTCGGTAACCGGATTTGGTATTTTTATAGAGCTGAATGATATTTATGTTGAAGGTCTCGTGCATATAACCGGATTACCAAAAGATTACTACCAGTTTGAGCCGGTTACTCATCGCCTTGTTGGTGAGCGCACAGGTCAGCAATTCCAGCTAGGTGATGCGGTTACGGTTACAGTGGCCGGTGTAAACCTGGATGAGCGTAAGATTGACTTTGAACTCGTTAGTCATGATGAGAAGAAGAAATCAGCTACGATAATTCCATTCACAAAAGCTGATAAAGATAAAAAGAAAGACCACAGGAAGAAAGATCGCAAGAAATCCAGAAAGCATTCTGCTGATTCTACTAAGAAAGCCAATCAGAAAGATGGCTCAGTGAAGAAAGTGGCTGCGAAGAAGTCTTCCGAAAAAGAGGCGGCTGATACCAGGAAAGCAGGGTCGAAAAAGAAAACAGCAAGTAAGGCAGCTACTAATTCTCCCTCAAGGAAGAAAACGACTGAGAAGAAAACGACTGGGAAGAAAACGACTGGGAAGAAGTCTGCAACGAAGAAGGTAGCAGAGAAAAAGGCTTCACCTAAAAAGGCTGCAGCAAAGAAAACGGCGGTTAAGAAGGCGGCGCCTAAGAAGAAGGTAGCGGTTAAAAAAGCAGCGCCTAAGAAAAAGGTAGCGGTTAAGAAGGCAGCACCAAAGAAAAAGGTAGCGGTTAAGAAGGCAGCACCTAAGAAAAAGGTAGCGGTTAAGAAGGCAGCACCTAAGAAAAAGGTAGCGGTTAAAAAAGCAGCACCTAAGAAAAAGGTAGCCGTTAAGAAGGCAGCACCTAAGAAAAAGGTCGCAGTTAAGAAGGCAGTACCTAAGAAAAAGGTCGCAGTTAAGAAGGCGGCACCTAAGAAAAAGGTAGCGGTTAAGAAAGCAGCGCCTAAGAAAAAGGTAGCGGTTAAGAAAGCGGCACCTAAGAAGAAGGTAGCGGTTAAGAAAGCAGCGCCTAAGAAGAAGGTAGCGGTTAAGAAGGCAGCACCTAAGAAGAAGGTCGCAGTTAAGAAGGCAGCACCTAAGAAAAAGGTAGCCGTTAAGAAGGCAGTACCTAAGAAAAAGGTAGCCGTTAAGAAGGCAGCACCTAAGAAAAAGGTAGCGGTTAAAAAGGCGGCACCAAAGAAAAAAGCAGGCAGGAAGAAATAGCAGATGAAGTTCGGCTTTTTGTGTTCTCTTGTATTATCAGTTTGTCTGTGGTCTCCAGTGCAGGCGAGTAGTACTATTAAAACGGTTAAGGATTTTCGGGAGTTACAGCAACAGGCATCAAGGGAAAAACTGCCAGTATTACTTCTGTTTACCTCGGAAGGCTGTGATTACTGTGAGGCAATTCGGGTAAATTATCTAAACCCGATGATTGGTTCCGGTGATTACCAGAACACTATACTGTTTCGTCAGCTGTATATGGATGAATTCAGTCTGTTACGTGACAGGCAGGGCAAACTGGTAGGAGGCGATCAGCTGGCACTGCAGTTTTCTGTAGATGTGGCACCGACTATTCTGTTTCTAAATGCGGAAGGTAAGGAAATAGCAGAACGGATTGTAGGTCTGTCCGGAGTTGATTATTTTGATAAAACATTGCTGCTTCATATTCAGCAGGCAGTGAAGGTTTTATCCAGGTCTGCCGAATAAGTGTCTGCATAA
Organism: Gammaproteobacteria bacterium; assembly: GCA_041589615.1. Lineage (GTDB taxonomy): Bacteria > Pseudomonadota > Gammaproteobacteria > SZUA-229 > SZUA-229 > SZUA-229. Next base: position 3,981 of record JBFHVK010000114.1, read on the forward strand.
GTTCCCCCAGCTTTAATGCCAACAAGAAATAAATCTATGAATGCCGCTAAATCAGAAATAATTTTTGGATTTCATTCTGTTGAATCCATTGTGCGCAATGATCCAGTTAATATCCTGCAGTTACTGGTAGAACAGAATCGTAATGACAAACGCATGACTCAGCTGGTGAGTTATGCCGAGTCGCAGGGGATCTCAATCGAGTACCTGAAGAAAACCGATCTGGAGAAGCAGGCTGGTAGCAAAAAAACTCAGGGTGTTGCCGTTCGCTATAAATCTTCCGAGAAAATTCACACTGCCTCACTTGAAGATATTCTGCAGAAAGATGATGTTTTTCTTTTGATACTCGATGGCGTTACTGATCCACATAATCTGGGAGCCTGTCTGAGAACCGCAGATGCCGCAGGCGTGGATGCTGTCATCGTACCTAAGGATCGTGCCGCAGGCATAACGCCTACCGCGAGAAAAGTTGCCTGTGGTGCGGCTGAAACGATTCCATTTTTCCAGGTCACTAACCTGGCTCGTTGCCTGAAACAGCTCAATGAAAATGAAGTCTGGATAATTGGTACAGCGGGTGAAACTGAGCTTGATCTGTATGATGCAAAACTAACGGGTAAGCTGGCAATTGTTATGGGTGCCGAAGAAAAGGGTCTGCGTCGACTGACCCGCGAGCACTGTGATCAGCTGGTTAAACTACCCATGGCGGGCCAGGTTGAAAGCCTTAATGTTTCCGTAGCTACCGGTGTCTGCCTGTACGAAGCCGTGAGACAACGTTCCAGAGGCTGATTATGAATCGACTCGACCTGATTCTACCTGGCCTGACCGGGCCATTTGGTGCACAACAGACTGATGATATACACGCCCACTTAAAACAGCCTGAATTTCATGCGTTGAATCGCCTGGTTTCACGCGCTACCTGCACACAGATTGATGCTGTCGATTTTTATTCCACCTTACAACAACTGATTTGTCCGCAGTGTGAGCTGGGTATCTGTGAACTGAGTGCACGATTTTCAAATATCGATACGGTTACTGGTTTTTTGTATCGGGCAGATCCCGTACATTTTCGTGCAGAGTCTGACCATGCTGTGCTGATTGGAACTGAAATGCTTGATGTACAGTCATCGGAGTCAGGCTTGTTAATTGATGCTTTCAATGAGCATTTCATGCAGGATAAAATTTCACTACTTGCAGACGACCTTGGTCACTGGTATTTGCGTTGTGAAAAGCCGCTTGATCTGCAGTTTAATGCACTGGACTACTCGCTAGGGCGGGATATAAAGCACTTTATGCCAACAGGTAATGACGAGCTCTGGTGGCGCCGCATTGTTAATGAGGCACAGATGCTTTTTTTTCAGCATGATGTGAATCAGCATCGTGAAATGAATGCACAGTTAACGATTAACGGATTATGGTTATGGGATAAAAAGTTTGATTCCATATCATCATCAAACGATTATAGCTGTCTCTATAGCCAGCATGTCCTGGCAAACTGTATGGCATCGCAGTCGAAACTCGATGTTAAATCTATAGATGAGATTTCTCAGGCCGCCTCAATTCAGGGAGATGCTGTTATGGTTATTGATGACCTGTATTCTTCTGTCTGTTATGGGGATGTAGATGCCTGGTTTGATGCACTGACAGAATTTTCAGATGGCCCTGTGAAAATATTCAGTGATTTACTCAAATCGGGTGATATTCATTCAATGAATATCTATACCTGTGATTCCCAGGTTTTCAATATTAGTAAATATCAGTCTTATAAATTCTGGCAGCCTGTTACAACACTGGATTCGTTTTTCCTGGCATCGGAATCATGAGTGTGAATGTAAAGAAAATAAAACGTTTAAGCGGAGAAGTTTCAGATGCCTTAAAAGTGTCTGGCCTGCATCCGGTATTGCAGAAAGTGCTAAGTAACAGAAGAGTGCATAGTCCTGAGCAGATTGAGTACTCATTAAATCGTATGATCGGTTTTGATCAGCTGATGAATATTGAAGAAGCTGCTGCACTGGTTATTGATGCAATACTGAATCATAAAAATATCCTGATAGTTGGCGATTTTGATGCTGATGGTGCAACCAGTACAGCTGTCTGTTACCGAGCGCTGAAAATGCTTGGGCATAATGCAGTATCCTATCTCGTACCCAATCGTTTTGATTTCGGTTATGGGCTGAGTCCTGAACTGGTGGCCGTAGCCTGTGAGAATAAACCCGATCTGCTGATAACTGTCGATAATGGTATATCGAGTATCCAGGGGGTTGCGGCAGCACGAAAAGCCGGTATCGATGTGCTGGTAACTGATCATCATCTGGCTGGTAAGGAACTACCGGATGCGAATGCCATTGTAAATCCGAATCAGCCGGGCTGTACTTTTCCAAGTAAAAATCTTGCGGGTGTTGGTGTGATTTTCTATGTCATGCTTGCAGTCAGAGCCAGCCTGCGTAAGCAGGGTTATTTTACAGATCAGCGTGCAGAACCTAATATGGCTCAGCTGCTAGATCTGGTGGCGCTCGGCACCGTTGCAGACGTGGTGCCGCTGGATGAAAACAATCGCATACTGGTTGCGCAGGGCTTAAAGCGAATGCTGGCAGGTAAGGCCTGCGTAGGTATTAAAGCCATTCTCAAGGTCGCGGGTCGGGATATTCACAATATCAGTTCAACTGATCTGGGTTTCGCAGTTGGGCCACGTCTTAATGCAGCCGGCAGGCTGGAAGATATGTCGTTAGGCATTGAATGCCTGATAACAGATGATGGGTATCAGGCGCGCACTATCGCAGAGCAGCTTGATCAGCTGAATAAGAGTCGTCGTGAAATTGAACAGGGTATGCAACAGCAGGCAATGCAAAACCTGAAACATCTGGAATCGACAATGCAACAGACTGATCTGCCTTATGGTATCAGTTTATATAATGCTGACTGGCATCAGGGTGTCATTGGTATACTCGCATCCCGTATTAAGGAAAAATTCCATAGACCGGTTATTGTATTTGCCGATGATAATGAGACAATCATCAAAGGCTCTGCACGTTCAATTAAGGGCTTGCATATTCGTGACGCACTGGAAGAAATATCGACCCGATACCCGGGAATGATTATAAAGTTTGGTGGTCATGCAATGGCTGCAGGCCTGAGCCTTAAGAAAGATCAGCTGCATGTATTTGAGCAGGCATTTAATGCACAGGTGCAGAAGCAACTGGATGAAGATGCACTGCAGGGTGTGATCGAGTCGGATGGAGAATTACAGGGTGAGGATTTTAACCTGGAACTTGCGCAGGCTATACGTGATGCAGGTCCCTGGGGACAGAATTTTCTTGAGCCTGTTTTCGATGGCGAATTTGAAGTGATCGACTGGCGTATTGTCGGGGAAAAGCACCTGAAGATGGAATTACAGTCGGTTGATGCTGATACACCTATCTCGGCGATTGCCTTTAATGCACCATCATCTTTACTTGAACAGTCGGATGGCTTTATACGTGCGGCCTACCGACTCGATGTAAATGAATTTAGAAACAGAAAAACAGCGCAACTCGTAGTTGAATACTTCGAGGCTATCGAATAAATTTTTAATAAGGTTTTTTAATATGGCATTGCTGCCCTATGGCCTGGTCAGGCAAATATTATTTCAGTTTAACCCGGAGACTTCGCATGAGCTTTCATTGCGTGGTCTTAACCTGTTGCATAGATTTAATCTCATTCCGCTTCTATTTGGTAAGCCTGCTAATGTTAACAAGCCTCCTGTTAACGTAATGGGAATTAATTTTCCAAATCGAGTCGGGCTAGCAGCAGGACTTGATAAAGATGGGGAATATTTCCAGGCGCTTTCTGAATGCGGCTTTGGTTTTGTAGAAATAGGCACCGTCACACCTTTACCCCAGCCAGGAAATGAAAAGCCCCGTTTATTTCGCCTGACCGATGCACAGGCAATTATTAATCGTATGGGATTTAATAATCAGGGTGTTGATCATCTTGTTGAGAATGTTAAAGACTCAGGGTTTAAGGGTGTGCTTGGAATTAATATTGGCAAGAATAAAAACACACCAGAAGACGAGGCAATTAATGATTACATTATTTGCCTGGAAAAAGTCTATGAGCATGCAGACTATGTGACGATAAATATATCTTCACCGAATACACCTGGTTTACGTGACCTGCAGTTTGGGGATACGCTTGACCAGCTATTGCGAGACCTGAAATTTAAACAGAAGGAACTAACCCGGCAGCATGATAAATATGTACCACTGGTAGTGAAAATTGCTCCTGATATTGATGATGAAGGATTGAAAGAACTATCAAAGACATTTATCAAGCATGCTATCGATGGTGTGATTGTCAGTAATACAACACTATCGAGGCAGGGTGTAGAAGGGCTTGAACACGCAGATGAAAGCGGTGGTTTAAGTGGCGTGCCACTTAAGGAAAGAGCTGATCATGTTCTACAGGTAATGGCTGTACACTTAAATGGCGATATACCCATTATCGCTGTTGGAGGTATTAGCAGTGCGGATAATGCAGAAAAGAAAATTCAGCTGGGTGCCAGCCTGGTGCAAATTTATACCGGTTTTATTTACCAGGGGCCAGCGCTGGTTCATGCCTGCGTAGCACGTTTGTAACAATTATGAGCCAGGTTGACTTTCCTTTTCTCGGGGACAGACCGTCGCTTTTTACGCTCTGTCCCCTGTTGTGATACCACAGAAATCAATCTTGCCCGCTAAGCGGGTTCTAATACTCGCGTGGTTGCAAACACAGGGGACAGAGCTCAAACAGCGGAGGTCTGTCCCCGAGGAAAGGAATGATGATTGATAATCAGTTTATTAGATTACCGCTGTAGTTGATTATCTTTAATTATCTCTAGTAAGTGTTTATGTTGATCTTCACTCAAAAGCGAATTTTACACCGGATGTAAAT
>JBFHVK010000115.1:0-8743 GCA_041589615.1 Gammaproteobacteria bacterium
GCAAGCTCTGAAACAGCAGCAACACCTGCGGCAGCAACGGCTTAAGGGGGACTGAATAATGTCTGATAACAATCAAACTGGTCCTATTCAGTATAAATTTGAAACCAATATCATGGCGATGATTATCATCACCATCATGCTGGTTTCTGTAGGTGGTATCGTTGAGATCGTTCCTCTGTTCTATCTCAAGGACACAATGGAACACAACAAGCACAAAGAAGTTTTGTGGGATCGTAAAGAAGGCCAGACCTTGAATGACTGGCAACCTGGTGACGGTGTACGCCCTTACAAGCCATTAGAACTAATGGGTCGTAAAGTATACATCCGCGAAGGCTGTTACCTGTGTCATTCACAGATGATCCGTCCTTTCCGTGATGAGAAAGAACGTTACGGTCACTACTCTCTTGCTTCTGAATCCATCTATGATCACCCATTCCAGTGGGGTTCAAAACGTACCGGTCCTGACCTGGCACGTGTAGGTGGCAAGTACTCAGATGAATGGCATATTCTGCACTTACGTGCACCACGTAGTGTGGTTCCCGAGTCAGTAATGCCTAACTACCCATGGCTGGACGAAACAACCATCGATCCAGATACCACAGTGAAGACGATGGAAGTTATGCGTGATATGCCTAACGCTGCCGTACCTTACACTGACGCCGATATTGCTTCTGCGAAAGCTGAAGTTGAAGGTAAAACTGAAATGGAAGCGATTGTTGCTTACCTTCAGGTACTGGGCACCATGGTTAAGTTCGATGAGACTAAGGATTACCGCTAATGTCTGACCTGTTTCAAACAGACTGGGCTGCAATGACATTGAATGACTGGGCTGGCCTGATCATCACCGTCGGCGTGTTCTTTCTGATGATATGGGCTTATGTTTATGCGTTCCATCCTAAGAACAAAGAGAATTTAGAATCAAAACGTCACATGATCTTCGACGATGATGATGACAATGATGCAGAGGACTCAAAATAATGAGTGAAGAAAACAAGTTTCCGGGTGAAAACAACACCGGGCATTTCTGGGACGACGATCTGCGCGAGCTGGACAATGAGCCACCTACCTGGTGGACCATCGGTTTCCACGCAAGCTGGATATTCGTTATTGTGTACACACTGCTGTACCCTTCATGGCCATTAATCGATAGCCACTTCAAGGGATTACTCGGCTGGACTTCACTGGGTGAATACCGTGATGACATGAAATCTATCGAGTCAATCAGGGCGCCATTTGAAAACAAGCTTAAAGATATGTCAGCAGCCGACATCCTGGCTGATGAAGAGCTTTCAAAATATGTTATGGCTTCCGGCAAGGTACTGTTCGGTGATAACTGTGCAGCCTGTCATGGTGCGGGTGGCCAGGGTAACGTTGGTTTCCCTGTGCTTGCGGATGATGACTGGTTATACGGTGGCAGCATTACAGATATAAAAACCTCTATTGTTGCAGGACGCCAGGGCATGATGCCAGGCCATGCAGCTATGCTGGATGATGCAAAAATCGATGCTCTGTCAACAGCTATCCTGAACGGAAAGATACTGGAAGAGCCTGCCTATATGGAAACTGGCTGTGTTGGTTGTCATGGTGCTGATGGTAAAGGTTTACCATTCATGGGTTCTGCTAACCTGGTTGATGGGATCTATCGTTTTACTGCGCAAGATCAATTAGCATCAGTAAAACACACCATAAAATTCGGCGTCAATGACGTGTCGAACCCTGATACTCGTAACGCAGTTATGCCTGCTTTTGGTGGTGGCAAACTGTCTGATACAGAGATCAAGAAGCTGGCTGTCTACGTTCATAAACTTGGAGGCGGACAATAAGCTAGCACTACCAGTTACTTTACTGTTTTCGTTAATTTAGACCTGGGGAGGTGAAAATGGATGCAGTAGTAATTGGTTCAATTGGAGCGGTTGTAATAAGCATTGTCGTACTTGTCGGTTTCATATGGTACTGGGTAAGAGAGATCATGCATCATCCAACCACTCATGATTGAGCTATAGATACTAAAGGGGCCTAGCGCCCCTTTAGCATTTTATAGATGAGGTATACCCATCATTTTTATGGTTATACATAACCATAATGAAGTAACACAATCCTGATACCAGACAGTAGTAATTGTGCGTGCAAACAGGGTTCGGAGATTTAAGTGAGTGACAAGTCAGTAACAAACGATGCTAGCAGTGAAAAAAGCGTTGCCGAGTTATACGAGGAAGCAGATTACTGGCACGTGAATACCGGTGATGAAATCATTCACGCCAAACGTATGCCCGGTAAATATCGTGACCTGAAATGGAAGTCAATGCTGGTCTGGCTGGTTTTCTTTCTCGGACCCTATTTACGCTGGAATGATACACAGGCTGTTCTATTTGATATCCCGAATCGAAAATTCCAGATTTTCGACATAACCATCTTGCCGCAGGACGTCTGGCTACTCGCACTGATTTTATTATTTTTTGCCATTTTACTCGCAGCTGTTACCTCGGTAGCCGGTCGTGTGTTCTGTGGCTATTTCTGTTTCCAGACAATCTGGACAGATATTTTCACCCTGATTGAAGAAAAGCTTGAAGGCTCGCCGGCGAAACGTCGCAAACTCGAAACTGCGCCCTGGGATGCCTACAAAGTACGCATTAAAGCAATAAAACATGCCGCATGGATTGCCATTGGTTTCATTACCGGGCTTTCATTTACCGCATGGTTCACTGATGCCTATGCATTGTGGTTAAATATTTTCACTCTGCAGGCTCATATTTCAGTGTATGTCATCCTCATCATGTTCACTATCGGCACCTATATTCTTGCCGGTTTTATGCGTGAACAAACCTGCTTCTGGTTATGCCCATACGCACGCATCCAGGGTGTAATGTATGACACACAAACTATCCTGCCCACCTATGACTTTGCACGCGGTGAACCACGCGGCAAGCTGTCAAAGGGACAACCGCTTGAAGGTAACGGAGACTGTATCTCATGTAACCAGTGCGTTGCTGTATGCCCTACCGGCATCGACATACGTGGAGGCCAGCAGGAAGGCTGTATCACCTGTGGTTTATGTATTGATGCCTGTGATTCCGTGATGGATAAAATTGGCAGGCCACGAGGCCTGATTCGCTATGCATCGCTGGATGAAATGAAACATGAAGAAGTAAAACCCTTCTTCAAACGTCCACGTGTACTGATCTATTCGGCGATTATTGCTTTTTCAGTCATTGGTATACTCTACGGCCTGACGAATCTTGGCACCTATGACCTGAAAGTTATCCATGAACGCCAGCCCCTGTTTGTACAGATGAGCAGTGGTGACATACAGAACGGATACGAACTGAAAATCCTTAATAAAACTGACCAGGAAATGCATGTGAGTATTACGGTCAGTGGCGCAGAAGGCATTAGCACAATGGGTATTCGTGAAAAAATGACCCTGCCCGCAAGTAAACTGACCTCTTTTTCTATATTTGTACGCATTCCCCGTAAGAATATCTTGAAGGAACGTACCCCCATTTACTTTACCGTAGAGTCATATCAGGAATATGGCGACAGCATAGAATACCAGAGCATGTTCTATGGCCCTCGTATGTAATATTATCTAAACCGGAATCTGAACATGAGCGAAATCGGCATGAACAAAAACGCAATATCACAGGATAACCCCAAAGCCTTAAGAAACCCCTGGGTGCTAGGCTGGCTTGCACTGGTCGTGGTTGTACTGGCAGTCAATATTGGCTTTATCAGCCTGGCTTTTATCACCAACCCTGGGCTGGTTGATAAAAACTACTACGAAAAGTCGCAGGATTTTGAAGAAAACCTGGTGAAATACCGTGAAGCACGTTCTGCTCTAGGCTGGACTTACCAGGCAGACTTCCCTCAGAATCCGGTAATGAACCAGCCTCACCTGTATCGCCTGAGTGTTGTCGACAAGGCAGGTTTACCGCTAACGGCAGCGAAGGTAAGCCTGAATGCCTACCGCCCTTCAGATGCCAATGCTGATTTCCAGAGTAGCCTGAATGAAGTTGGTGCAGGGATTTATGAAGGCTATATCAACTACCCACTGAAAGGTATCTGGGAAATTACCATTAACATTTCACGTGAAGATGATGTTTATGACTTCACCCGTCGCGCAAGCATTGCCGCACAGTAATCATTAAACCGGCGGGGCACTGTCCCTGCCGGCCTGAATCTCAGCAACTTTATGAGCGAAGTCCCCCCTCAAGCCGAACACAACTGTTTTCATTGCGGCCTTCCCGTCAATGATAAAAATCGTGTAGAAAAAATTATTCAAAACGAACCCCGTGAGTTTTGCTGTCATGGCTGTAGTTCTGTATGTGAAATGATTTATGACTCAGGACTACAGGGATTTTACCAGCGCACGCCTGATGGACTCTTACTCTCTCCTCCTCCTGAACCACCACAGGAAACACGCCTTTATGATATCGACGAAATACAGAGCGAATTTGTTCGTGAAATGGGTGATGAGAGAGATATGCACCTTATTGTCGAAGGTATCCATTGCTCTGCCTGTGTATGGCTCATTGAACGTAGCCTCGCAAAATTGCCCGGTATCGTTGACGTAAAGGTAAACCTTGCCAATAAAAGGCTGTTTATTCGCTGGAATAATACCCAGGTTAAAATTTCCGATATTATCGAACACCTGGGTCATATTGGTTATGCTGCGACACCCTTCAATCCGGAAACTGCCGAAGGCAATATAAAGAAGCAGAATCGCGCCCTGTTGCTGCGTATGGCATTTGCCGCCTTTAGCATGATGAATCTATTATGGGTGTCGATTGCGTTGTATAGCGGCGCTGACAAGGGCGAATTCAAACAGTTATTCCACTGGGTCGGTTTTCTGTTAGCAACGCCTACCCTGTTCTACTCAGGCTGGCCATTTTTGCGCGGCGCATGGAGCGGTCTACGTCACATGAACCTGACCATGGATGTGCCCATCGCTATTGGTGCAGTGGCAACCTACAGTTATTCGGTATTTATTACGGTTAGCCAGAGTAGCGTTGGTGAAGTGTACTATGACACCGTGGTGAATTTTATTTTCGTGATACTGGTGGGACGTTTTCTGGAAGCCAAGTCCAAACGTCATGCCGTTGCCGCCACACAACGCCTGATGGACCTTCAACCCAGGGTTGCTAATGTCATCCGGGGTGATGAAACTCATATTGTGCCGATCCGCGCAATTCAGCCTGGCGAAACCATACTGGTAAAACCGGGTGATAAAATACCTGTTGATGGCATTGTTCTCTCAGGACAGTCATCCGTTGATGAGTCATTGCTGAGTGGTGAATCAGCAGCGGTTAGAAAACTTGCCGGTGATACGCTGTCGGCAGGCACCATCAATGTAGAAAGTACACTGAAAGTTAATGTAACGGCGACCCTGCGTAATACCTCACTTGGCAAAATTATCAGCCTGGTGGAAGAAGCCCAGGCCAGCAAGGCACCGATACAGTGTATCGCCGACCGTATCGTTCCCTGGTTTGTTGCTACCACCCTGTTGTTAGCCATACTTACCTTCAGTTACTGGTATGGCACGGGTATTGAGTATGCACTTATGGCTGCAACATCGGTACTGATTATCACCTGCCCCTGTGCATTTGGCCTTGCCACACCGATGTCGATTGCAGTGGCATCAGGCCTGGCGGCCAGGGAAGGACTGTTAATCAAGAATGGTGCTGTACTTGAATACCTGTCTGGTATTGAGCATTTTGTATTTGATAAAACGGGCACATTAACGGAAGGCCGGATGCGTGTAAAAGACATTGTTACGCAGGGTGATGCACAGCAGTTACTCGCACTTGCGGCACAACTTGAAAGCCTGTCCGAACACTCAATCGCAAAAGCCATCGTGCAGAAAGCGCGCGATGTCGGCATCACTATCGATACAAACCGGGTAGAGGATTTTCGTAACTCACCTGGCATGGGTGTGCGCGGCTTGCTCGAAAAGCAACAGGTCGTTATCGGCAATACAAGGTGGCTTGAATCCCTGCAAGTGCAACTTGATTCAACTTACATCAGTCAGGCAGGTGAACTCGAAAAGAAAGGCATCAGCTGTATCCATATTTCCGTTGATAATCATCACAGTGGTTTTATTGCCATTGCGGATCAACTTAGAAGTGATGCACGCAAGCTAATCGATAATCTTCGCGATGCTGGTATACAACTTACTTTACTGAGTGGTGACAGACAGGCCGTTGCACAGGCTATTGCCACAGAACTGGGCGGCATGGATGTGATTGCAGATGTACTGCCAGATCAGAAAGACAGGGTTATTCAACAGTTGCAGGATGGTGGCCAGACAGTTGCGATGGTAGGTGATGGTATCAATGATGCGCCAGCTCTGATTCGTGCCGATGTTGGTATCGCCATAGGTTCCGGTACCGATGTATCGATGGAGAGCGCCGATATTGTCCTGTTGAGTACTGAACTTGATCGCATCAGGCTTGCAGTCGATTTATCCAGACGAACCTTGCGAACCATCAAGCAGAATATAGCCATGTCGATTGCTTATAATATTGTGATGATACCACTCGCGATGATGGCTTATATTACGCCTCTGTTTGCCGCGATAGCCATGCCTTTCAGCTCTCTGGCAGTCATTGGCAATGCATCACGTATTCGTACCCTGTTTTCAAAGAAACACAACTAAGAGATTGCTATGGACGTCATTTACGGACTCATACCACTAATGCTAGTTCTCGGACTGGTGGGTGTCGTTATTTTTATATGGTCAGTGAAAAGTGGCCAGTATGATGACCTTGAAGGTGATGCCAACCGAATTCTTATGGATGATGATGACCCCCTGCTTCCGGAAAACCAGGAAACAAAGCCCGTATCAGAAGAGCAGCAGACCAAAGACAGGACCTGAGTCTGAAAAGCAGTGCAAATAGCTACTGCAATTAACGGTTATCTAGTAGATAAACGGCATTCCTGAGTAATACGGACATGCTTTATGCGAAACGATTCAGCAATGTCAGGACCACCCCTGCAAATTCTTTAGATCTCGCACCTAGCTGATCTATTTTCTTATTACGATTATCCGCAGACTTAACAATTTTCATTAGCTGTGCCAATTTCTTTACATCTGCAGCATCGGGAAACAGCTCTTTAACTTCTTCATCGGTTAAGCGTGTGAGGGACGAAACCTTTGAAGCAAGTGCCTCATCTGTCGCCTTGACACTCTGCTCTATAGCATTATCAATATCATTATCCAGTTGATTCCAGTCGATTGGCATTATTATCACTCCCCTGTATCTAGATAGAATCCTTAATACTGCGAATTTTTTCAATATAGGCATTTATTGCCTCTGCCTTATCCTCAAACTTCTCTGCCGACTGCAACAGTTCATTCAATGTTGCATCAGTTTTATCGATCACCCTGTTCATATCATTCTGCTCAACACCCAGCATGGACAGGTACCTGTTTCTATTCTCAGCCAGTTTTGACGCCGATACCAGAAAACTACTAATGCTGTTGTTTATTGATTTTGCCTGTGAATAATTTTCCTCAATTGACTGGCGCAATGCCTGGTGTAATTCGTTCATAGGCTGCATGAGTGACTGGCGCTTCTGATGAATTGCCTGCTGCATCCTGGTCCCTGTACGTAACATGAACTCCATACGCTGAGGTGTATCATTTTCCCTGACAATCGTATTCCAGGCACGCTCTATCTGAGGATTCGAATAAAAATTACTGGCAAACAAAGGTATCCACTGCTTATCAATAAAATCATCTATCTGTTGTTTCTTGTAATTAAAATACTGATCCAGTAAAGCCATATTGGCCGTTTCTATCTGATTAATTTTTTTACCAAGTTCGACCGATAATTCTGCTGATTCGGGTGGAATACTGGCACAGCCAGTACTGAAGAGCATTAGAGTGAGAAGCAGCACCTTCCCTGGTTTCAGTATGATCATGGCTAATCCTTTATGTATAAATACATGCACATGATAATGTATTTATTCCATTTACAAAACCATCAGCCATCCAGGCGCGACGACATCATAAGATATATTTTATATATCACTGGGTTAATAAAACCAGCTTATCAAGATGCCGAATATTACCTGAATTAGTGCTCCATTCGTATCCCTTCTATAGACACATCTGCTATAAATAAAAATGTCATCATAACAAGCTGATGACATTCGCGATTTTCATAAACGCCACCATGGCTTGTTGACTCAACTATATATGAATAACAGAGAAGACTCAGCGCATATATCGGACCCGCAGCAGTTTGTAACCAAGCTTCGCAGAGTTATAGACAATACCTCTAGCGCAATTGGTAATGAGTATTTCAGGTGTCTTGCCGAACAGCTCTCCGAAGCCTTCAATGTAGAATATGTAACCATTGCAGAGCCAGTCAGTAGCAGCTCACGAATGCGCACGCTTGCCTACTATTACAGGGACAGTATCGTTCCAAATATCGAATATGAGAGTTTGGACACGCCCTGTGAAAATGTAAGCAAAAACGAAATCACCTTCTATCCACACAATCTACAGAGTCTCTTCCCCAAAGATGAATTTCTAGCTGAAATAAACGCTGAAAGCTACCTTGCAATGCCTTTTAAAGCGAGTGACGGACAGCATCTGGGCCATATATGCCTTATCAGTACTCAACCGATGGACAGGAACATATACGATGAATATCTACTTAAAATCATCTGCGCCAGGCTCAGTGCAGAATGTATCCGCATGCAGGCTGAGCAACAGTTAATCCATAATGCAACTCATGAC
>JBFHVK010000116.1:0-8732 GCA_041589615.1 Gammaproteobacteria bacterium
TCAGCACATCTGACACTACCAACAGGATTTATCACGAATGAAAAAAACAGTTCTTGCCGTTAATTTACTCGCACTTTCGATTAGTCAGTCTCTCGCTACAGAACAGATTAATACCATTTCTGTTGAAGCTACCAGGCTTAGTGATGTGAGTGGTGAAGAAGTTAAATCTGCCGACCTGGCTGAAGCATTAACGAAGAAGCTGCCATCTGTTTCAATTGTCCGTCGAAGCGGTATTGCCAATGACATCATCTTACGCGGCCAGAAAAAAGACAATATCAATATCCTGATTGACAACACAAAAGTATACGGTGCCTGCCCAAACCGCATGGACCCACCAACATCGCATATACTGACCAATACAATAGAAAGTATTAGCATTATCGAAGGCCCTTACGATGTGCAGAATTTTGGTACCTTGAGTGGCGCAGTTGAAATCACCACACAAAAACCTTCACAACAGCTAAAGGGTGAAATCAGTGCCAATATGGGCAGCTGGGATTATCGCAAGCTTTCCGCCAGCATGAGTGGAGGAAACGACATTGCACGCTTTCTAGTTAGCATTTCAACGGAAAGCAGTGGCCAGTATGAAGATGGCGACGGAAATGATTTTTATCAACAGATTGAAAATCTGAACGCACTTACAGGCGTACAATACAAGGACATCTACCGCGATCTTGATGCTTATGAAAAAAGTGCTTTCCTGGGTAAACTGTTTCTGGATATCACAGAATATCAGGAAATGAAATTAAGCTATACCGCTAACCGTAGCGATGACATTCTCTATCCTTCGAGCCAGATGGATGCACTGTATGATGACTCCAATATTTTCAACCTGGAATATACAATAAAACAACTGGGAAATTATTCCGACTCACTGGACATTCAATATTTCAGCTCCGATGTCGAACACCCTATGTCAACCTTCTACAGAAATTCATCAGGCATCAACTCGGCCAATGAAAGAATCAGCATGCTAACAACCGATATGCAGGGCATGAAAATTAAAAACCGCATGCAGCTGAATGATACAGCTAAGATTACTGTTGGTCTTGATAGCAGTATTCGTAACTGGAATGGTGAATATATTGGTAGCGGAACATCGGCTATGATTACCGGGAGAACCAGTATCGCAGATGTCGACACGGAGAATAACGCAGTATTCGCCGAACTGGAACAGCAGTTCAAGGCGACTCATATTAAAACCGGCATTCGTTATGATGATACTTCAATTACACCTGATACCGCATCAGGCTTGCCGGATAATGACTACAGTGGATTTGGTGCCAATATCATGGCCACTTTCCAGACAACTGAATCCACTAAATTCTTCATTGGTGCAGGCAGGGCTTCCCGAGTCCCCGATGCACGTGAACTCTACTTCACAAGCGCAATGAATGTACTCGTCGGCACACCTGACCTAAATGAAACCACCAATACAGAAATCGATTTTGGTGCTGAACAGAAAACAGATCAGTATGTCCTGAAATCAAGGATATTCCATAGCTGGCTGAAGGACTATATCTATTATCAGGACAGTGGCATGCCTATGCCCATGGCTAACTCTTTCGTAAATCTGGATGCCACCATCTACGGCCTGGAAGTGGGTGGCAGCTATTTTGTTAATGACGAAGTGTTTATTGATTTCGGCCTGGCCTACCTGCGAGGAGAAAAAGACGAAGCTCTGCCAGGGCAGACAGATACCGACCTGGCTGAAATTACCCCACTCAAGGCCAATGCAGCAGTCAACTATGAATATGGCCTGAAAAACATCGCCAGTCTGGAAGTGGTAGCGGCCAGTGCCTGGGATAAATTTGATAGTGATAATGGAGAACAGGCAATCCCAGGCTATGGTGTAGTCAATCTCAAAATTACGCATAATTTTACAAATAATTTTGAACTTACTGCCGGTATCGACAATCTATTAGACAAATCCTATGCGGTATCCAATACCTATAAAGATTTAACCCTGTTAGCGGATGGTACAGGGGACGTCATACTAATGAATGAACCTGGGCAATACCTCTATGTAAATGGTACCTACCAGTTCTAGTAGTTAAATATTGTGTGGTCACACATTAAGCAGGGCGTGAAAACGCCCTGTTTTTTTATATTTGTCATTAAAAATCGGTTAATCCTGCAGACGGATACTAAAAAAGGTACTCACCTCTGACGGGTCTTCCTGGTAAACATAACAGGTGGCTATATTAACCCGCATTTCTTCTCCATCTGAACGCTGGATATTCATCGGGTAATCATAAATCTGCTTTTCTGATTCAAAATTCTGGTTGATAGCACATTCATTACAACAGTGGCCAGTACAACGTGCATCACCACCACAAATCAGGTCGGCACTGTGCTTCCCGAAGAGGCTAATATTCTGTGGAAGCTGGAATAGCTCTGCACATTGATGATTCCAGTAGCCAATCTTACCCCTGGCATTTACACCAAATACAGCAAACTGGCTCTTTTCAAATACACTATGTAATGTTTCATCCATTGTCTGCCCAGTTCCTTCTGGCTCATTACCGATGTTGCTGTCATATTGACGCAAACTACAAGCCATTACCATTTAGCCCGTACCCCCTGTTAAAAATGTAAATTTATAGAATATTTTTTTATTACTTATATCAGTATTACCTGCCTCACACTGTAACCTGAGGCACATAAAACGATGGATATGCTCATTATTTAATTAAGAATCAATAACATAACCCAATCGAGTGAGTGTTTCCTGCCTCGTTCCACCACATTAAATAGCCATACCCACTAGAAATCGCTCACAACTATATTACACGAGCAGTGACAATACTCGACCTCAATCAATGCTTGGGGTAAGGTTCAGTTTTTTAAATGCATGTCACTTACCGATGGATGACTACCAGCAACTACTCAAAATTGACCAGCAGATTATCTGGCATCCATACTCTGCGCTAGCCAGCGAACTACCTGTTTTTCCAGTTGTCTCCGCCGAGGGTGTAAGACTTACCCTGGCCGATGGTCGAGAACTCATCGACGGCATGTCATCTTGGTGGTGCGCCATTCATGGCTACAACCACCCCCTGCTAAACCAGGCCGTTAAGGACCAGCTGCAGAAAATGAGCCATATCATGTTTGGTGGCCTCACTCATCCTGCTGCGATAGAACTGGCCCAGACGCTGGTAAATATTACACCGAGCCAGCTCAGCTCAGTATTTTTTAGTGACTCCGGCTCAGTTTCTGTCGAAGTTGCGATGAAAATGGCTATCCAGTACTGGCATGATAAAAACCAGCCAGGTAAACAGTCATTTCTCAGTCTGCGCAATGGCTATCATGGTGACACCTTTGGTGCCATGTCAGTGTGCGATCCTGTAACCGGCATGCATAGCCTGTTCAATCAATCCCTGATGCAGCAGCATTTTATTGATTCCCCGTCCAGTAGCGTCAATGAACCATGCAATGAGACAGACATCAATAACCTTAAACAAGCTCTTCAACAGCATCATAACCAGCTTGCTGCATTCATAGTTGAACCCGTTGTTCAGGGGGCTGGAGGTATGCGTTTTTATTCGGCTGATTTCCTCAATCACGCGCGTGAGCTCTGTGATGAGTACAATGTACTTCTTATTTTTGATGAAATAGCCACCGGTTTTGGTCGCACCGGTAAACTCTTTGCCTGTGAACACACCCAGATCCAGCCCGACATCATGTGCATCGGAAAGGCACTTACTGGTGGCTACCTGAGTATGGCCGCCACGCTCACAAGCGATGAAATTGCTCACACGATATCCAGGGGTAACCCCGGACTGTTCATGCATGGTCCAACATTCATGGCAAACCCTTTAGCCTGTAGTGTTGCAATTGCCAGCATAAAATTACTATTAAATTCCGACTGGCAGTCTAAAATACAGCAGTTAGAAATCTGGTTAGAAAACGGCCTTGAACAATGTAAAATGTTACCCGCCGTCAAAGATGTGCGAGTGCTTGGGGCAATCGGCGTAGTGGAATGTCTACAGCCTGTTGATATGAAAGCAGTTCAATCGGCACTGGTTGAACAGGGAGTCTGGATACGACCTTTCGGAAAACTGGTGTATCTAATGCCGCCTTATATAATTGGAGAACAGGATACCCAGCAATTATGTAATGCGATTTACAAGGTTTTACAGCATGAGAACTAAAATAATATATTCAAGCCTGATTATTACTGCTACAGCATTTGGCAGCCTCTTCTATTTTTCATCGGATGAAAAAACGATTTTTCCTTTTTCCAGGGCCAAAGTACTACCTCCATTACAGGCTAGTACGCTTGACTACAGCAATGTAAAGACAACGACCGAAAAGAAACAGGTTTTTTTTGATACATTGAGACCAATCGTACATAACCAGAACCAGAAAATTCGCGACACCAGGCAGCGAATAGAGTTCGCACGAGATCATAATATTGACAGACAATGGCTTGCAGATATTGCACAGAAATATAAAGTAGAATGGGATACGGAAAACCCCGACTGGGAAACACTTTTAATGCGGGTAGACACCATACCTCTCGAACTTGTAATGACCCAGGCTGCAAATGAATCTGCCTGGGGCCAGTCACGTTTCGCGCAACAGGCAAACAATCTGTTTGGTCAGTGGTGTTTCAGCAAAGGTTGCGGCATCGTACCCGCACAACGAGACAAAGGCCAGAAACATGAAGTTAAATCATTCGAGAGTATTAACCACTCTGTCTCCAGCTATATGCACAATATAAATACTACCCGCGCCTATAAAAGCCTACGTAAAATACGTGCCGACCTGAGACAACAGGGAAAACCGCTTAGTGCAATCGTTCTTGCCACAGGACTGGAGAAATATTCAACCCGTGGTAAAGCATATGTAAAGGAACTGCAGTCCATGATAAAAACGAACAAGCATTTGATACATGGCCTGGAACTAAGCCAGAAAACAGGCAAGGAAAAAACATTATAGAGAATTATCGAGGCTCATTTTTTAACTTCAGGCAAGCTCTGTCTATATGAGTCGTTATTCCCGCGTGCTTCTAGCTACCATCCAGCGGCTTCAAGATGATCTAACAGTCATGAGAAGCTATAAAACTTAGGCCATGTCGAGTTTCGTGATCATGCTGAATAAAATGCCAACTCTTTTCGTTAAAATTTTCCAGTCATAAAAAAGCCCCAACCTTTACAGGGTGGGGCTACTGCCTTTTATTTGCAAAACATCAATAACTTAAATCAACGTCCAGCAATCAACAGGACTTTTTTATTTACTCTTAAGAATAAAAACTTATAACTCTTCAGAGTTACATGTTTTCATCAATTTTGTAATTCTGAAACCCAATACTGAAAAAACCGCAACTGAGCCAACGATACTAACGATCGTGAAAAAAACTGTTGAATCCATAATCTATTAATCTCTCTATTACATCTAAAGGGGGAGGCTTAAAGGCGCAGGAATTTATCGGATTTATACTCTTTATTCAACCTTATATTTAGCATGGTTTATTGCTTTACTTCCGGATCCTTCTGAAAGAGCGTAGCTTATGGCTACAAATCAGAATGATCAGACAACTCGGTGCATCGCTATAATATCTATGATATATCACACAAGCAGTAGATATTAAGCTGTGTAAAAATGGTTACCACCACATTAAACCCAATAATATCAATAACTTATTAATATTCACTAGCTTCGATTACATATTTCACTCGCTTCTGCTCCTGAAAAAAATTATGAATTAATTACAACTCATTGATATTAAGCAATGAGTCCCATTTGTAGAAACAATTAGAAATCAGCACACTAGTCACGCATACTGGCCGCACTTTTTAATGGGTCACTGCATGTGTTTTTAGTCAATTTGTGCAGTGGACTTAAACCCGAGCAAAATCCTCGATTGTTTACATAGCGAGAGTTAGTGGATACACCCAACATGAAAGCACTACAAACGTTTTTACCTTTCCTACGCTGGTTTCCAATGTCAAAAAGCACCTTGCGTGCAGATGCAGTAGCCGGCATTACAGTTGCGTTAGTGCTGGTTCCACAAAGTATGGCGTATGCCCAGCTGGCTGGCCTGCCAGTCGTCTATGGCCTGTATGCCGCATTTGTTCCGGTTATTGTAGCGTCTCTCTGGGGCTCCTCTAATCAGCTACATACTGGCCCCGTTGCCATGCTTTCCCTGATGTCTGCAGCCGCTCTGATGACCTTTGCCACGCCAGGTACTGACGACTTTATAGCTCTATCACTCATGCTCGCTTTGATGGTGGGTGTTTTGCGACTCTCATTGGGGTTATTCAAACTTGGTGCCATCGTTAATCTTTTATCCAGTCCTGTAATCATTGGTTTCACAAATGCTGCTGCCCTGATTATCGGCTTATCACAACTTAGTAAGATTATCGGCGTACCTTTTCCACGCTCAGATTTCTACCTGGATGACCTATGGGTTGTTATTTCACAAATTCCTGAAGTTCACTGGTTAACACTTGGCTTCGCAGTTGGTGCCTGGACTCTGATGCACTTCATGAAAAAACTTGTACCTGCATTGCCTGGTGTTTTGATTGCTGTACTCGTAGCAACAGTCGTGAGCGCACTGATTGATTACGAAAACAAAGTCAGCATACCCTTTAACCAACTAGGTGATGAAGCCCTTGTCTCATCGATAAACCAGTACCAGGAAGGCAAAAATAAAATAGCTGAATTAACGGAAAAGCTAGCGGCAGCTAATCGGGAAGCTCAAACTTATGAAAATAGTGATGATCTGGAAAGCATAAAGAAATCCAGAGCCCTTCTCGCTGATGCTGCTGTATATCAATACCAGATTTCAAAACTGAAAACAGTCAACAATGCTCAACATGTAGCACTGCATAATATCGAACTAAACCGCAGTGAGACTGCAGATGGTTCATTCATCATTTATCCTGCTGACACTGTTCCTGCAGGAATTACAGTTAGCGACACTACATGGCGTTTTTCCAATGTTTCCGATGACAAGGTAATTATATCTGCTGGCGGTGCAGTAGTAGGAGACATTCCACAGGGTCTCCCCAGTTTTGCAGTACCTGAAATACGCCCTGATTTGATACTTGCCTTATTACCCGCGGCTCTGGTTATGGCATTGATAGGCTTTATGGAAGCCACTTCGATTTCTAAAGCCATCGCCACCACAACAGGTGAAAAAGTCGATACCAGTAAAGAGTTGATTGGACAGGGTCTGGCTAATATAGCTGGTAGCTTCTTTGGCTCTTATACCGTAAGTGGCTCATTCTCCCGTTCTGCTGTAGCCGCACGTACAGGTGCAAAAACGGGTCTATTTGCCATAATCAGTGCACTCGCAGTGGTACTTGTTTTATTATTTTTTACATCTTATCTGTATCACCTTCCTCAGGCTGTACTGGCAGTGATAGTGATGATGGCTGTATTTAGCCTGATTCGTATTCAGCCACTGCTTGATGCGTGGAAATTTGATCGCATCGGGGCAAGCATTGGTGTCATTACTTTCTGCGCAACCCTGTACCTGGCCCCTTCTATTGCTGATGGTATTCTGCTAGGTATCGTACTGACTATAATTGATTACCTGATTCGTACCATGAAGCCTCGTGCCGAAATTGTGAGCCGCAAACCCGATGGCACGCTCGGTGGCATGAAGGCACACAGACTGGACCCGATCAGCGAGTACTTTGTGCCTGTACGCTTTGATGGATCGCTAAACTTTGTAAATGTAGCGTACTTTGAGGACATGATAGTGGAAGCGCATGCACTGTTCCCTAAAGCGAAGGCTATTTTAGTAGTAGGCAGCGGCATTAATGAACTCGATGCTTCAGGTGAAGAAAAGATTCGTGAAATTCACAAGCGACTTAAAGATGTCGATGTAGACATGGCATTCAGCGGCCTCAAGCATCAGGTTATGAATGTATTCAGGAAAAGCGGCCTGACAGAAGCCATAGGTGAAAACCTTTTCTTCAAGGATAAGGAAACAGCTTTAGAAGAATTAACAGTAAAATATAGCCATTAGATTTATTGTTAAATATAAAAAAGGCCACATTCATTGTGGCCTTTTTTGTCTTTACTATTTCAGATTTTTAAACTAGAACCTAACCTGAATTCAGCCAGATTGAACCCTGTACCTTATGGCAAGCTTGACAAATAGCACGGTAAAGCCCGCGAGTATTGCAGCTTGTGCGAATAACATTGAAGCGGACTCATAACTTATACAGTCATCTATATTTTCGACTATTGTTGATATATTTAATACACCACATTTACCTCTAGACACACTTAAATACGCCTCAAGCACATGCATGCTTATACCTGTAAGAATAGATATCACTGAGTACAGATATGCTTTATTTTCATTCGCTAATTGAATGGCAAAAACAACTGCAAGGATGATGGTGAAAATATTAACGAGATAAATCATATTAGTTATTTTTGTAAAACCTTCTTCAGTGCATCGAGGCGTGTTTCAACAATATTTTCCGCAGGAATTTTATCTAGCAAACCAAGGTTTTTTAATCGTTTTAAAGGCTGTCGACCTTTTGCTGCAATAGATACTGTTCGTCCTGCTCTAAGCATATCCAGTATTGCTTCTTCCAGTGATAACGCGGCTGATACACCAAGGTGCTTTACATCGAGCAGATCGACTACCAGCCCATTGCAACCGCTGACCTCTGAATTTTTACGGGTAATCGCCCTGGATGTACCAAATATCATGGTGCCGCGCATATAGAATAGAATAATGGTACCCGCTGCCCACTTTAAAA
>JBFHVK010000117.1:0-8685 GCA_041589615.1 Gammaproteobacteria bacterium
CTAAGACCTGGCACAGGCAAAACTTAATCTGGAAGTATTAACGTTCCTTGCACACATAGATAAATTACACATTAAAGACAAGAGAGCGCAATGACTCAAGCACATTTGCGTTTATTTGCGTTTATTTGCGTTTTCTTGTGCTTGTGCTTGTGCTTTTGATGTTTTGCTTTTGCTTTTGCTTTAGTATTCAATATGTTCAAGTATGACCCGGGCGCTACAGGCTAATAACACCTGTAGCGCCGGTACAGGCACTGTTTAGGAAATAAAATATTCGCTATTCACCAGCATATGTACATAAATACTGGCAGCATATCCCAGCGCAATTGCGGGCGCCCATTTCAGGTGCCCGAAGAATGTATATTGTCCCCGTGCCTGGCCCATCAGTGCGACACCAGCAGCGGAGCCTATCGATAGCAACGAACCACCCACTCCTGCGGTAAGCGTTACCAGTAACCATTGACCAGTTGACATATCCGGGTTCATGGTAAGCACTGCAAACATCACAGGAATATTGTCGACAATAGCAGACAGGATACCAACAGCTATATTCGCTGAAGTTGCACCCCATTCGTTATACATCAGCTCGGATGCCATACCCAGATAGCCGAGAAAACCAAGACCACCAACACACAGAACAACCCCATAGAAAAATAGTAATGTATCCCATTCTGCTCTGGCAACCGGGCTAAACACATCGAAACCAGCAGGTGATCCCATTTGTTCATCATTTTCTACATTATCCAGCTTGGTAATATCACGGTGTGCAGTTTTCTTCAGAAAGTAGCCAAAAAGTTGCAGATAACCCAGACCCGTGAGCATTCCGATAACAGGCGGCATATGTAGAAAATTATGGAATGATACAGCAGTAAAAATTGTCAGAAGGAATAATATTATAATTCTCCTAGCACCCCGTTGCATCTGCACCTGTTCACCACCCGCCTGAGGGCTGAGATTGGGTATTGCAAAGTGCATGATTACAGCGGGTACTAGAAAGTTCACGGCTGCCGGAATAAACAGCGCAAAGAATGTCCAGAATTCCACCATTCCTTTCTGCCATACCATCAGCGTTGTGATATCACCAAATGGTGAGAATGCACCGCCCGCATTCGCCGCAACAACAATATTAATACACCCAAGTGCAATAAATTTTTTGTTATCTCCACCAACAGCCATAATAACTGCGCACATTAGTAGCGCTGTTGTAAGGTTATCTGCAATAGGTGATATAAAAAATGCAAGAACACCGGTTATCCAGAATAATGCGCGAAAACTGAAACCACTTTTCACTAACCATGCACGTAAGGCATCAAATACCTTACGCTCTTCCATGGAGTTCACATATGTCATAGCAACTAGTAGAAACAGCATTAGCTCTGCATATTCCAGCAGGTTATGTCGTACGGCGTGTTCCGCTTCTACAGACATTCCATGTTCAGCAGCCACCCATGCAATGCTAGCCCAGATAATGCCTGCAGCTATAATCACGGGCTTAGATTTACGCAGATGGGTAAACTCTTCCGCCATTACCAGTAAATACGCAAGCAGAAATATGGCTATAGAAAAATAACCAACTGCACTGGATGTCATATCCCAGTCTTTGGCTCCATCTGCAGCAAATACACTACCCGAAATAAGCAGTCCAGTTATAGCGACTAACATGCTGCTAATATGCTTTATTTTATTCATAGTTTAATTTATTTCTATTATGTGATCTGGAAATTTTAGCGGCCACCTAAACGCACTGCGGCAGTTAACAATTAACTGCCGCAGTGCGTTTAAAGTTATTTTTTAGTTTAAAAAACAAGGTTCATCATAATCAGCATCACTGTCAGGAATAGAACTGTCATGATGCCGCCCGCCTTCATAAAGTCAGGAACACGATATCCGGCAGGCCCCATTATCAGCGCATTAACCTGATGTGTTGGAATCAGGAATGAATTTGACGTCGCTATCGCAACAGTCAAAGCAAATACAGCAGGATTTGCACCAACACCCAGGGCTATATTCACTGCAAGTGGAACCAGAAGAACTGTTGCACCTACATTTGACATAACCAGGGTAAAGAATGTAGCCAGCACTGCAACTGCAGCCTGTATTACCCATATTGGTGTATCAGCACCCATAATTGATAGCGTTTGTTCTGCTATCCATTTTGCAGTGCCTGAAGTTTCAACAGCAACGCCTAACGGAATTAGTGACGCTAACAGGAATACTGTTTTCCAGCTAACCGCTTCATAGGCTTCTTCAATATTCAGCACACCGGAAAGGATCATTCCCATTGCACCTGTTAATAATGCAACAGACAGACGCAGGTCTGTAAACAGTACTAACGCAAGTGCAACACCAAAGAAGAATAATGCTGGGCCCAGTTTATGCGGGCGTGCTTCTTCGCGTGGATATTCAGTCGTTACTACAACGAAATTTTTATCACTCTCAAGACGTGCCAGAGCATCCCATGCAGTATGTACAATGAGAGTATCGCCCGCTTCGAATGGCGTGTTACGAATGTCTTCACCTTCACGGCGAGTCTCACCATCACGGTGCAAACCAATCATTGCAAGGCCATAGGTTTTACGCATCCAGACATCACGAGCAGACTTACCAATCAGCGTTGAACCGGGTGGAATTACAACTTCTGCAACACCTGATTTTGTTGTTGCTAACGCTTCCGAGAAAGTACGCAGTTCATCACGCACCTTGAGGTTATAGCCTTTAGCAATATTTTTCAGGTGAGTCGGTTCAGCAATCACGCCCAGTACCATGCCTGGGGAAATTTCTACATCACGCGCAACTGAACCCGGACCAAAACGCAGATCATCACCCTGTTTCTTACTCGCAATAACACGGAACATATGCGTTGATTCAATCTCGTCCAGCGACATACCCACAAAAGGACTATCATCCGTCACCACAACTTCTGAAAGCGCATAGCCCACACCATATACTTCCTGTATATATCGCATCGGGTCAGCACCTGCCGTGTGATTCTCTGCGTTATTCGCCGGCAGAACAAAACGGCCCGCGATAACAAAATAAACAATACCAGTAATTACCAGTGCAACACCGATAGGGGTGACTGAAAAGAGACCCCATGTTTCCATCTGCTGATCTGCCGGTAACGCCTGGTTTGATGCAAGAATCAGGTCGTTTAGCAGGATCAACGGACTTGAACCAACCATCGTCACGGTACCACCCAGAATGGCACAGAAACCCATGGGCATAAGTAGCCTGGACATTGGCAGGCCAGAACGCGCTGATATACGTGAAACCACTGGAAGGAATAAAGCCGCTGCACCCACGTTCTGCATGAATGACGAAATGAAACCGACCGTAGAAGAAATAATTGGAATGATACGCGTTTCGGAAGTACCACCAATTTTCAGGATAAATGCAGCAACCTTGCTCATCAGGCCTGTTTTATCGAGACCTGCGCCAATAATCATAACGGCAATAATCGAGATAACGGCATTGGAAGCAAAGCCATCGAACAGGTGATTGGTATCCACCAGACCAGCTTCGAGCCCCATGATGGGTGCGAATAGTGATGAAAGACCCAGCAGCACCATGACGCTTGCGGCTGCCACATCGACTCCAACCACCTCAAATGCAAACAGGTAAATAGTCAGCATCAGGATACCCGTTACCCAGGCAATTTCTATGCTAGGGACAACTGTCGCAAGGCCCAGTGCCATTGCCAGGAATACAGCAGCTGCGACCATCTGCTTGATCGAGTACTTCCTGGTGGTGGCGACGGTTGTTTCTTCATCGGCCATAGCGGTCATAAAACTTCTCCGTTCAATAATTCAATGCTTGATTTACAGGCGTTATTACCGGTGTTTACACGGTCGTGGCGCGTTTTTTTGATATGCGGCTCTTTAGGCAACTTCACCTGTTCAGGATACCGCTTTATCATTTTGGCATATTCCAGTAAGGAAATTATTTACTGCTCTGTGACAGGTCAATCTTCCGACTGTATAAATGCCTGCAAAAATGAGCGGGGATAATGCAGCTTTCCGCGGTACTATTCAAATGAATTCAAATAACTTAATATTCCTCTATGGAATATATAAACCTGCCAGATTACAAAGCACTGGCGACTCTCAAAGCTGTCGTTGAACTCGGTAGTGTAAATAGTGCGGCTAAAGCACTATATATTGGTCAGCCTGCGGTGACCAAGCGCCTCCGCTCGCTTGATTCATGCTATGGCGTACCCCTGATGCAACACCAGGGGCGCAAACTCGAGCTGACAACTGCGGGTGAGCGTGTTTATGCCTATGCGCGCCTCATACTTGAACATCAGGCAGGACTGTTAGATGACCTGGCCTCACTGCGTACCGGTCATAATCGATTACGCCTGGAGGTGACTTTTGCGATTGGAGAACATGTACTGCCTGAGATTCTAATGCACTTCGCTGATGCCATGCCTGAGCTGAAAATCGATAGTCGCCTGGGTTACTCGAGACGAATTCATACCCGGCTGGCCACCGGCCTGTCTGATATAGCCCTGCTGGAGCAGGAACCAAGGCATCCTAATATACGCGTAGAACCCTGGATGCAGGATGAATTACTACTGGTCTGCGGTGCGGGCCACCCCCTATGGAATCAGCGTTCGATTGAGATCGACCAGCTCGAACAATTGAATTACGTATTGCGTGAGACACAATCATCCATACGTAACACCCTGGATCAGACACTGCTAGACCTGAATATTCGACTCAACCGTATTGATATGGAGGTTGGCTCCACCGATACTATTATAGAATTGCTGCAACGCGGTAAGCAGGTAAGCTTCCTGCCGCAGTTTGCTGTTAAAACCTACCTCGAGCGTAATAGTTTGCAACATATTCGCATACAGGGCCTGAATATTAAACGCACCCTGTGGCTTGCCTATAACCAGTCGAATATGGATCGAAAGCCTGCAAATCGCTTTATCGAAATACTCCGGGAAATCACGCCGAAAAGACTCAGTCCACCAAATGGCAATTGAGATTAATCAATAAATGCATCACCCGGGCACATAGTATTCCCTGCCTCCCTTAAAAACATGATCCAGATCAACCCATCATAAGCATATTCTGATATTTATGTGCGCACTTTTTTAACCAACGTTTTACAGGTGAGCATTTTGAAACAAAAGAAACAGTTAACTATCGCAATTTTAGCAACTTTAGGCCTTGGTTTAGGTGCGACTTTACCCGCACAGGCCATTCAGGCAGGCGATATGTTTATGCGCTTTACATTAACCAATGTAAACCCGAATGATGATAGCTCAGAATTTGACGGCCCCGTTCCTGGCCTGTCGCCCAAAGTTGACGACAATACACAGCTGGGTGTTACTTTTGTTTATATGTATGATGACAATATCGGCATCGAAGTCCTGGCTGCTACTCCATTTTCTCACGATATCAGCATTGACGGTGTTGGTAAAATTGCTGAAACCAAGCATCTGCCACCCACTGTTAGCGTACAGTACTATTTCAATCCTGAAACCAACTTAAGACCCTATATTGGGCTTGGACTTAACTACACTACCTTTTTCTCAGAAAAGGCAACACTAACGTCTCCTATTGACCTTCAGGGGGATCTGGAGCTGGACGATTCATTTGGACTAGCAGCTCAAGTAGGCGTTGATTATGACATCAACGCTAAATGGTTCCTGACAGCTGATATCCGCTATATCAATATTGAAACGACGGCTACAAATAGTGTTGCAGGCTCGTCAGATGTCGATATCAACCCAACGGTTATCAGCATTGGTGCTGGCTTCCGCTTCTAACAGAGAAGGCACGTTATCAAGCAAGGCCTCACAGGGATGTGAAACTTGCGATTCCTTATCCGCCTGACACTACAATCCAGGCTGTTTTAAGCGCTGTATCTTACATACCTCATACAGATAGAAATCAATAAAACTCGAAATTTCATCGCCATATCTGTAATAAAATTCGCACCCCCGCGGAAAACTCGCTAAAATAGCCGCCCACGTCCCACTCGGAAACCGCCCCACACGGCAATATTACCGGGACGAAAGAATTCATAGTCTCGCGGCCTGGCACATTCGGCGGCGAGTAAAAATTTTAAAAATCAATGAGTTAAGGAGACATCAATGTCCCAGAAGCATCCTATTGTTGCGGTTACCGGTTCCTCTGGTGCTGGCACATCAACGGTAAAGAAAGCCTTTGAGCATATTTTCTTCCGCGAGCAAATCACCCCTGTTGTAATAGAAGGCGATAGCTTTCATGCCTTTGACCGCGCTTCAATGAAAGAGCAGATGGCCAATCATGAAGCCGAGGGTAACCGTTTTTTCAGCCACTTCGGTGAAAATGCTAATGAGTTTGGCAAGCTTGAAGAGCTGTTTGCCTCATATGCTAACAATGGTACTGGTAAAAAGCGCTACTACCTGCACTCTGATCCAGAAGCAGTAGAACACAATGCTCGTCTGGGTATCGACAAGAAGCCTGGTGAATTCACACCCTGGGAAGATATTGAAACCGGTTCTGACCTGATGTTCTATGAAGGACTACACGGCCTGATCAAAACTGAAAATCACGATGTTGCACAACATGTAGACCTGGGTATCGGTGTTGTTCCTATTGTTAACCTCGAGTGGATACAGAAAATCCACCGCGATAATGCGGAACGTGGCTATTCAGCAGATGTGATTGTTGACACTATCCTGCGTCGCATGCCGGACTACGTTAACTATATTACTCCCCAGTTCTCACAAACTGATATCAACTTCCAGCGTGTATCAACTGTTGATACATCTAACCCTTTCATTGCTCGTGATATTCCAACACCAGATGAAAGCTTCGTTGTTATCCGTTTCAAGGATCCTTCAAAGTTTGGCACTGATTTCCCTTACCTGCTGAACATGATCAGTGATTCTTTCATGTCTCGTCGTAACACTATCGTGGTACCTGGCGGCAAGATGGGTATGGCAATGGAAGTTATCCTCACGCCAATCATCCATGACATGATTGAGAAGTCTAAAAAAGCCCGTTAATTACAACGGACTTTTTATAAAAAGGGCCAGCAATACGCTGGCTCTTTTTTTATCTGCCGCTAAAATCAAGACAGTCGAGTCAACCGCCCTGTATAGCCAGAGATCAACTACACTCAGACAATGAAACAGTTCCTCTTAGCACATGATGCCGGCAAACCTGCAGATGCACTTATCGATGAGTGTATGAAGCAGCTGGGCGATATTCCAGCCGAAGCTAACTTTGCATTTATCTATATCAGCGACCACCTGTCAGATCAGACCGATTACATACTCAACCGACTCATTCAACTCAGCGGTATACAAAACTGGGTGGGCACAATTGGCATAGCCCTGATTGCAACCCAGCAGGAATACTACGACCAGCCTGCCATAGTAATCATGCTTGCAGATTTTAATGAAGCCGATTTCAAAATACTGCCGAATTTCACCGACAATACCGACCAGCTTGAAGGTGAAATAATGAGCTGGTGCCAGCGGAATGACTTTAATGTCGGACTGATACACGCCGACCCTGAAAATAGTGCGGTACAACCCCTCATACACCAGCTTGGCGAGGATATTCCCGGTTCATTCCTGGTGGGTGGCATTACTTCCTCACGGAGTCGCAATATCCAGATCGCCAATAATAACTATCATGGAGGAATTAGCGGCGTACTATTCTCACAGGACGTACCTGTACTCAGCAGCCTGACACAAGGCTGCACTCCCATTGGACCCAGGCACCGGGTTACAAATTGTGACAAAAATATCGCCTTTACCCTGGATAATAAGCCTGCTCTCGATGTACTCACCGACGATACCGGTGAAGTCATTGCTCGCGACTGGGAACAGGCAGCGAATTATATATTTGCCGGCCTGGTGAATAAGAATTCTGATCTGGAAGATTATGCAATTCGCCAGTTAATTGGTGTTGATATGGACAACAAGCTAATTGCGATAGCGGATTATCTGGAAGACGAACAGGAAATTATTTTCTGCCGTCGAGATGGTAATTCAGCACTCGAAGACATGCGGCGCATGCTGCTTGAACTTAAATCTCGACTCAACAAAAATATAAAAGGAGGAATATATATTTCCTGCCTGGGTAGAGGACGCGAACAGTTCGGTTCCAATTCAGAAGAGGTTCGCCTTATTCATTCTGTTCTGGGTGAATTTCCACTGGCCGGTTTTTTTGCAAATGGAGAAATTCATAAGAGCATGCTTTATGGCTTTACCGGCGTACTCACATTATTCATTGATCAATGATTATAGATAGCCATTGCCATATCGATTTCAGCGATTTCGATACTGATCGAAAAGAAGTTTTAAATACAGCCACGCAGGCCGGCATTAAACACATAATCGTACCCGGTGTCATGCAGAACACATGGCAAAATATTCAGCAGTGCTGCGATGAATTCCCTCAACTTCGAGCCTGTTATGGTTTACACCCTTACTTTATCGAGCAACATAAAGACGCTGACCTGGAAGAACTTCATCGCTGGATAGAGAATCATAATCCTGTCGCAGTAGGTGAATGCGGCCTCGATTTTTTTCTTAAGCAGCTGGACAAAAGCCGACAGCAGTATTTCTTTGAACAACAACTGGATATAGCAATACAACATAAGCTACCTGTTGTTATCCATGCACGAAAATCTACCGAAGCCGTTATAGACGCAATAAAACAGCGCCCAGGGCTTCGC
>JBFHVK010000118.1:0-8623 GCA_041589615.1 Gammaproteobacteria bacterium
ATCACTCTAAAGGGCCGTTGAAGACCACAACGTTGATAGGCTGGGTGTGGAAGTGCAGTAATGTATGAAGCTAACCAGTACTAATTGCCCGTGCGGCTTAACCATATAACCCCAAGTGACTTGTACAAGTTGTGTAAGCAACCTGGTGAGTAACACAAGGTTAAGCAACGTGAGAAATAAAAATTACATTTGTAAATGTATGTGTGAAAACTTGAATCCAGATTTGACTGGGGTCAGACCCGCTGCTTTTTTAGCGGCTCTGATCCCGGTTGTGAGACCGAGGTGATCGGTAGTGTAGCTAACACGAGTTCTAATACTCACGTGGTTGCAAACACAGGGGTCAGAGCCGCTAAAAGCAGCGGGTCTGACCCCGAGAGAAGGAAAGCGAAAGCGCCTTCACCGTATCACCTCGTAGCGTCTCAAAACGCTTTTCCTGGCGGCAATAGCGATTTGGAACCACCTGATCCCATCCCGAACTCAGAAGTGAAACGAATTAGCGCCGATGGTAGTGTGGGGCCTCCCCATGTGAGAGTAGGACACTGCCAGGATTTAATACCGAAAGACCCGGTTCGAGAGAGCCGGGTCTTTTTTTGTCTGCGATAAATGGGTGCTAATGCTGGCGTGGTTGCAAAGACAGGGGACAGAGCTGAAGATCTGTCCCCAAGCAAAGGACCGGCGGAGATGTCACTGTTATGCTGCATCGCGCTCGGGGACAGAACTTCAGTTCTGTCCCCTTGTTTACAACCACGCAAGTGAATGGCGCATGATAAAAAATCCATACAGCTTAAATCATATCTCAACATATACAGTTGGTCAGATGACTGCTTGGTTACGAAAATTCAGAAGATTTTTCACGTTCTGAACGGTCATTTTGTTATACACTCTTTCATATGGAAGACACCATCTTTACTGAAAACCAGAAACTTAAACGCCAGCTAGACAGTTTGCTCCGTCGTGCTCGAACAAATGAGCAAAAGCAGGAGCTTTTTGATTCATTTGGTTTTGAGGTAATTGCTGCAAATACGCCAGCGCAGTTACGGGATTATATATTGTTCCAGATGCAGGCCAGGTTTCAGTTACAGGATGTTGTCATGTGTATTATTGATTTTGAGCATGATGCAGAAAAATTGTTCTATGGGCACGATGTTGATGCCAGGGCTATTTTTGAGAGCAAGTTAATTATTCTTGATATTGATAAGGATAAAGACAAGCTTGATAGTTTGAACAAATTCCCGTCACTTGGTCCAGCAGTATTAAAAAAATATGACTGGATGTTAGCTGGGCTCGAAAATGTTGAAAGTCATAAAAGCGCTGCTTTATTACCACTGATTAGAAGTGATCAGCTCATAGGCACCCTGTTATTACTGAGCAAGGACGTTAATCGATATCAACCTGGTATCGCAACTACTTTTTTGCAGAAACTGTCTGCAATGACAGCGGTTGCAATAGAAAACTGTCTTAATCAACAGCGACTGAAAGAAATCGGGTATCAGGATCCATTGACACAGGCTTATAATCGCCGATATTTCGATTTACGGTTCTCGGATGAAATAGAACGAAGTCTTCGACAGGATGAAGATCTTGCCTGTATGTTCCTTGATGTGGATTTCTTTAAAAAAGTAAATGACACTTATGGGCATCATGTAGGTGATCTGGTTTTAACGCGCCTCGTTACCATGATAAAAGAGCATGTAAGAGCATGTGATATCGTTGCTCGTTATGGCGGAGAGGAATTTGCTGTGGTATTGCCAGGAGTAACCATTGAACTTGCTTGTGAAATAGCAGAGAGGTTGCGTAAGTCGGTAGAAAACGATGTTCATATTGCATGTGGTCAGGGGCTTAGAGTGACTGTCTCAATCGGGTTGCAGATTCTTTCTAAAGTGGGAACTGTAAATGTCAGTGTGAGCGATATTGGCTATAAGCTGCTCGAGCACGCAGACCAGGCATTATACCTTGCTAAGGAAAGTGGGCGTAATCGTGTTGTTGTTTATAATCAGAATTAGTTGTTATCTTTCTGGACTCTCAGGTCAGACATCTGTTTGTTTAAATTATGTTTGATCATTAGTTCCCTGTCTTCAGGTCGAATGTGTTCAAACTTAATTGAAACATGGTTACAAGTTTTGTCTTCACATAGCTCCGAGTTTACAACGCGCCCAAAAACAAGGATGCCTATCTTTTCGGGTAATAGCACAACTTCAAGTTTTACTGGCTGATTTTTATCTATGTCTTCATTTGTGTTAAATGAAATGCCGGAGGCGCTCAGGTTTGCAGTAATCACGCTGTCTTCATCAAAATCTGTTTCCTTTAGTAGCATCAGCTGGTTAAGGCTGTCGATTTTCTGGTTAAGAAATTCTAGATATTCACCGATGTCTGGATGCAGCTGTTTGATATTGTTTAGTAGAGGGTGAATGCTATTATTGAGTGTTGCGAATTCGGTGCTGAGTCGAAAAGAACTTTCTGCCAGATTACCTAATATTTCGGGCGCCTTATCAAACTCATCTTCAGTGATAGTGTTAAATGTAAGAAAAATCTCATCATCAATTCTGAAATATTCTCGACGCTCGTTATCGTTGTTTTTTATCATGTTACGCCCGTTTAATCTGAAAACTTGATTAAGCTGGGAAGTTCTTTAACAGTTTCCGTCTGTTTAATAACTTCAATTTCCACACGCCTGTTTATTGCCCTGTTTTTGGGTGTGGTATTAGGTACCAGTGGTACAGTGTCCGAGTAGCCCTGTATAACGATACGGTTGTTCGGGATTCTCTTGATTTTTTGTATCTGGTCAAGGATGGATACGGCTCGCGCCGCGGAAAGCTCCCAGTTTGACCTGAATCTGAATGTAGAGATAGGAATGTTATCCGTGTGTCCTGAAATATGAATTTTTCCAGGCGTTTTTACGAGTGCATCGGTAATCTTTTTTAGAACGGGAATAAATTTACCGCTAAGTTTTGCGCTGCCAGATGAAAAAGAGCCTTTTTCACGTATTCGAATGATGGTTCGCTGGTTGTCACCAGTAACTTCAATCATGCCTTTGCCTATCTGTTCCTTGAGTGCTTTTTTAAGTTGTTCAAGTCGCTCCTGTGCGGCTTTTTTCTCAATTTCATCTGTGCGATCGGGGCCTTT
This sequence comes from Gammaproteobacteria bacterium, assembly GCA_041589615.1. Taxonomy (GTDB): domain Bacteria; phylum Pseudomonadota; class Gammaproteobacteria; order SZUA-229; family SZUA-229; genus SZUA-229. Next base: position 3,124 of record JBFHVK010000118.1, read on the forward strand.
CCTGAAGTCCAGATTGCTCTTACGGTCATTGGTAGTATGCTGGCGCATGACCTTGAGTGGAGTTGGTGTAGGTCGGCCAGGTGTGAATTCCTTTGCGATGATACTGGTGCCTTTGGGGATTTCCTTTGTTTTAATGTCTCGCTGTACGCCAAATGCTTCTCTCATAGAGCCGGCTAGCTGCTTGAATTTTAGTACGTCCATTTCTGAGAATGCGAGTAGAAGCACAAAAAAACACATGAGCAGTGACATCAGGTCTGCAAACGTTGCCAGCCATAATGGCGCTCCTGGCGGTGGGCATTTGACGGGTTCAGTCTCTTCCATGGGTGGCTACTCTTTATTTTCTTCTGTCGCGCGTTGGGCTTCAGGCAGGAATGCCTTGAGTAGTTCCTCGAGTACGCGTGGGTTCATGCCTTCCTGTATTCCGCTTATAGTCTCAAGAATGAGGGTCCTGTTGGTTTTTTCTTCCTCAAAACGTAAGCCGAGTTTAGCTGCAATAGGTAAAGCAAATGCGTTTGCTATAACTGCTCCATACAGTGTGGTTAAAAGTGCAACCGCCATTGCAGGCCCAATTGTTTTTGGGTCATCCATATTTGCAAGCATCTGAACAAGACCAATTAGTGTGCCAATCATTCCCATTGCGGGTGCTACGTCACCTAGAGCCTTGAATATTTTCTGACCCTGTTCATGTCGTTGTATGGTTAGAGAAATATCTTTGCTAAGCATTTTTCTAACCAGGTCAGGTGGATGACCATCAACGCACAGCTGGATTCCCTTGTTAAGAAACGGGTTTTCTATCTCCTGCGACTCTAGTGCCATCATACCTTCTTTACGAGCGATATTGGCGAGTACACCGGCCTGTTCAATTAATTGAGCTGCATCTACGCTTTTGTGAAAAAAAGCCTTCATGGCTACTTTGATGGCACCAAAAAACTGACCAATCGTGAATTGCATGAGAACTGCTGCAAGGCTACCGCCTATTACGATGAGTAGTGAAGGTACATTAACAAAAAGTAAAAGAGAACCACCCGCCAGGATTGCACCCGTAATGAAACCGAAGGTAATGATGAGTCCCAATAAAGTCGCTAGATCCACAATTTCTCCTTATATCAGGTGTCAAGGGTGTTAATATTATTTGCCAGATAGTAGGGCGCTTATTGATGCTGTTACTGTATCGGCCTGTTGGGCATAATCTTAACGTAGAGTGTAGTCAAATTAAGAAGAGTAGTACAGCAAGTGATGGAGCATCTCATGGTAGATAGCGCTTTGGTGGCGAATAAATTAAATGAATCAATAGTGCGTGAGAATATTGCGAAATCTGTATTGTCTGAGATATCAGAGCTGTGCATTTTAGAGAGCATTGGTTCAACCAATGATTATCTTCTGCAGCTTGCTCCGACCAGGAGGCAGGGATTTGTTGTCTGTGCAGCAAATCAGCAGACGGCGGGTCGTGGCCGGAAAGGTCGTGAGTGGCAGTCGCCAGCTGATGCCAATATTTACCTGAGTGTAGGCTATCGTTTTCAGGGGGTTGCGGCCGACAGGCTAAGCTGTGTTTCTATCGCTAGTGGGGTTGCTGTTTGCCGTGTGCTGGAATTCACCGGGCTACGGCCGGAGTTGAAATGGCCTAATGATATTTTGCTTGAAGGTAAAAAGCTGGGTGGAATACTTGTTGAGGCCAGGGTCTCCAGTAATGAAGTATTTGTAGTAATAGGTGTGGGCCTTAATGTAGATATGCCGCAACATATTGATTCAGAAATTGATCAACCATGGATTGATATGAGGACGGCGCTAATCAGTGACGATAAATCGATTAACAGGAGCCTCTTAACAGGTAAGCTTGTAACGGAGCTGTGTAATGCGTGCAGGCAGTATCATCGATCAGCAATGACTGAGTTTCAGGAAGACTGGCTGCGTTTCGATATGCTGAAACAGCGTGATGTTATTATCTGTGATTCAAAAGGAAATGAGTCTCAAGCCAGTGTTACAGGTTTTGCTGATGATTGTGCGCTGCTTGTGAACATGGATGGGATTGAGCGGCGCGTATATGCAGCAGATGTGAAGTTAAGACTGGATAGCCATGATTGCGATTGATATTGGAAATAGCAGAATTAAATGGGCACACTTCATACATGGAGAGCGTCAGTCAGGGGGGGTATCAGAATATTCCTCCGCGAAGCTGGAGCAGTACCTGGATGATCTGCAGATACCGCTTGAATATGGCCGGGTCTTCATAAGCCTGGTTGCTGCTGAGGAGTTGAAAGCTCGCCTGGGTAGCTATCTTGATGGTCGGGGTTGCAGTGATTATGAATTTGTAGCAGTAAAGACTCAGATGCTGGGAATTACCTGTGTCTACAAGCAGCCAGAAAAGTTTGGGGTTGATCGATGGCTTGCAATGATTGCGGGTTATTATCATGAGTCTAGGGCTGAAAATGAAGCGCTCTGTGTGCTTGACTGCGGTACCGCGATCACACTGGATTTTGTTGATGCAAAGGGCAGGCATCTGGGGGGCTGGATTATGCCAGGCTATCGAACCATGATACATTCACTGGCCATGAATACAGCCAGGCTGGAAATAGAACAGCGGCCGACCGTAGCAGATAGATCGGGACTGGCGGATAATACCGCTGATGCAATAGACGGTGGTGTTTCGAAGTTGCTGATGCATGGGCTTTCTTCAATGATCGAAGAGCAGTCAACGCAAATCGGGGCTCAGGTTTGCTGTCTTGTTACTGGTGGAGATGCAGACTGGTTATTTGAGGGGCTATATAAAAAGCTGGGTAGTCACTGTATACATGAGCCGTATCTGGTGTTGCAGGGGATTGAGCGTGTCAGTCGTGAGTCCCGTCGTATAAAACATAAATAACACTGTTCGAAACTTAACCTATGCGTACATTTCTGATCTTTTTAATTATTATGAATCTACTCTATGCGGGCTGGGAATATATTAACCCGGCTATGCAGGTAAATAAGATTCCACCACTGGCGGATAATCTTAAAACACTCGAGTTGTTGCATGAGCCTGTTTTTCAGTCAGAGAATGAAGTGCTTGCGGACGAGACAGATATATTGAGTGGAAAGAACCAGCTTGAGAAGCCAGGCGAAGAAGGGTTTATGCCTGATGAGCAGATTGCTGAAGCGGGAGATAAGACTGAATCTTCAACAAAAATTGTGGATGCCTGTTACACGCTGGGGCCATTCAAGGATGACGATATTTTGATGCAGGTGCGTGATTCACTCGCCGAGCAGGTGACGGAAATCAGCACGAGGAAACAGACGCAGACAGAAAAACACCGTTACTGGGTGTATATCCCGGCATCAGGAGGTCGTAATGGAGCAAAGCAGAAAGCCAGGGAACTAAAAGAAAAAAAGGTTAAGGATTTTTATATTGTCCTGAGAGGCGATACGAAGAACAGTATTTCATTGGGGCATTTCAGGGAGCCATCTCATGCAAGTCGCAGGGTAAAGCGTATAAATGCGCTGGGATTTAATGCTGAAATCAACGTTATCTACCGTGACTATGACGTGCACTGGCTGGATTATCGACTCAGTGGAAATACGCAGCAGGAAGGATTTTCAGTAGAAGAGTATGTATCGGAAGGAGTGTCACAAATTTCAAGGTCATGCGAGGGAGACGCCCTCTGATATAGTTGATTTTGTCCACAAGCATGGCTCAGTAGCCTAAATGGCTGATTAGCACGAAAAAAACACAAAAAAGTCGCAATTCACCATTGCGAAATGGACTCGGTTTCAATAGAATTGCGGGCCTTCTCGCAATGTATGATTTATTACGCATTTGCTGGAGAAAAAAGCCGGCGTAGCTCAGTTGGTAGAGCAACTGACTTGTAATCAGTAGGTCCCGTGTTCGATTCATGGTGCCGGCACCATATTTAAACAGTCTCAATTGAGGCTGTCGCTGCATACAAGGCGGCCCAAAACCTGTTCACGCCAGGCGTGTGACAAGCAGGATTTGGGCCGCTTTTTGTTGACAGTCAGGGGACTGTCAAGCAAAATATGCGGCTTCCAGTTTTGGAGGGGTTCCCGAGCGGCCAAAGGGGGCAGACTGTAAATCTGCTGTTTCGACTTCAGTGGTTCGAATCCACTCCCCTCCACCATATTGGGCTTTCAGGTGTAACTATCTGATTAGTCAGGAGATTCCCCGGGGTTTGCGGGGTTGTTGTAGATGTGGTTCAGTGAAGCGGCTTTTTGTGTCGTGCTTTTCCGCATTAAACAGAGTGTGTTGGCTGAATGGCCTGTTGTCCTCTCTCCGATGAGTGGTTTAGAGCGGCTGGAAGGATGGCTTGTTAAGCGGGTGTCGTATAATGGCTATTACCTCAGCCTTCCAAGCTGATGACGTGGGTTCGACTCCCATCACCCGCTCCAAATTTATGCGCCGGTAAGGTGCTGAAAGAATTGAAGCTACTGTGCTGTATGGTGGCGACTGTTTGCAGGCAATTGCAGGTTCTGTAATCGGCAAGGTTTTGCTCATATAGCTCAGTCGGTAGAGCACTTCCTTGGTAAGGAAGAGGTCACCGGTTCAAATCCGGTTATGAGCTCCAGTATTTTGGTTTAACTTTTATTTACATCCGGGGGAGGCATTTATAATGTCCAAGGAAAAATTTGAACGTAATAAGCCCCATGTAAACGTGGGCACAATCGGTCACGTTGACCATGGTAAAACAACTCTGACTGCGGCCCTGACGAAAGTTATGGCTGAAGCACAAGGCGGCGACGCAAAAGCATTCGACCAGATCGATAACGCCCCGGAAGAAAAAGCACGTGGTATCACGATTGCGACGTCACACGTAGAGTATGAATCACCTACGCGTCACTACGCACACGTAGATTGCCCCGGCCACGCTGACTATGTAAAGAACATGATCACCGGTGCGGCCCAGATGGACGGCGCGATCCTGGTATGTTCAGCGGCAGACGGCCCAATGCCACAGACACGTGAGCACATCCTGCTGTCACGTCAGGTTGGTGTACCGTACATCGTTGTGTTCCTGAACAAGGCAGACATGGTTGATGACGAAGAGCTGTTAGAGCTGGTTGAGATGGAAGTACGTGAGCTGCTGGACAGCTACGATTTCCCGGGTGATGACACACCAATCATTAAAGGTTCTGCACTGAAAGCGCTGGAAGGCGACCAGTCAGACATCGGCGCACCTTCTATCATCAAGCTGGTAGAAGCGATGGACTCATACATTCCTGAGCCAGAGCGTGCCGTTGACCAGCCATTCCTGATGCCGGTTGAAGACGTATTCTCAATCTCGGGTCGTGGTACAGTTGTGACCGGTCGTATAGAGCGCGGTATCATCAACGTAGGTGAAGAGATCCAGATCGTCGGTATTCGTGAGACACAGACAACGACCTGTACAGGTGTTGAAATGTTCCGCAAGCTGCTTGACCAGGGTCAGGCGGGCGATAACGTAGGTCTGCTGTTACGCGGCACCAAGCGTGAAGACGTTGAGCGTGGTCAGGTATGTTGTAAGCCTAATTCAAT
>JBFHVK010000119.1:0-8532 GCA_041589615.1 Gammaproteobacteria bacterium
AGATAGAATCGATACACTAGGCTCACTTTTTCATGTCGAGTTTCAATTGCCTTTTTTATGTCTGATTATCCTGCGAACGTAAATTTTTCATCCTCTGCAAACCCACTCGACGGCCTGAATCCACAACAACGCTCGGCAGTTGAATATATCTCCGGCCCAAGCCTGGTACTGGCAGGTGCAGGGAGTGGAAAAACACGGGTTATCACACAGAAAATTGCCTACCTCATTCGTGATTGCCAGATCAAGCCCGTACATATCGCTGCAGTGACCTTCACTAACAAGGCTGCCAGGGAAATGAAGGCGCGGGTTGCCGGACTGCTTGGTAAAGGTGAGACCCGGGGGCTTATCGTATCGACTTTCCACAACCTCGGGCTACGTATTCTGGGGCTGGAGCATAAACATCTCGGTTATAAAACCGGCTTTAGTGTATTTGATGCCACTGATACCCTGGTGCTCATCAAGGGACTCTATCAGCAGGAGTCATTGAGCAATGTAGATGATGCAGAAGATGCACGCTGGCAGATCTCTCGCTGGAAAAATGATTTTGTCTCTCCAGAGCAGGCGATGTCCCTGGCGGAAAACGATCTCGAACTCAAACATGCCATACTCTATGGGCGTTATCAGCGACAGCTCAAGGCATACAATGCATTTGATTTTGATGACCTGATATTACAGCCGGTGGTTTTATTCAAACAGCATCCTGATGTTTTGCAGAAGTGGCAGAAACGTATCCACTACTTACTGGTAGATGAATACCAGGATACTAATGCCAGTCAGTATCAGCTGGTAAAACTATTGCTCGGAGACCATGCACGACTGACAGCGGTAGGTGATGATGACCAGTCTGTATATGCCTGGCGGGGAGCACGACCTGAGAACCTGGAGCTATTACATCAGGACTATCCGGGGCTGAAACTGATAAAACTGGAGCAGAATTACCGCTCCACTTCAAAAATACTGAAGTGTGCGAATCACCTGATTAAAAATAATCCGCATACCTTTGAAAAGCAGTTATGGTCTGATCTTGGACTGGGTGAAAATATTCGTATTATTGAATGCACCAGCGGCGAAGGAGAAGCCGAACGTGTAACGGCAGAACTGAATACGCATAAATTCCAGAAACGTAAAAAGTTTAGCGACTATGCAATTCTATATAGAGGCAATCACCAGTCACGCATCTTTGAAAAGTATCTGCGTGAAATGCAGATACCCTATGTTGTAAGTGGTGGTACTTCATTTTTTGAGCGTGCCGAAGTAAAAGATATCATGGCGTATTTACGTTTACTTGCCAATCCGGACGATGACACTGCATTCCTGCGTATCGTTAACACACCTCGCAGGGAAATCGGGGCAAGTACACTGGAAAAGCTGGGTGAGTATGCAAACTTTAGAAATGTCAGTCTGTTTGCAGCAACCTTCGAAATGGGCTTGTCACACATTCTTAACGAGCGCGCGCTAACCAAACTGCAGAATTTCACAAACTGGATAAACCTGCTGAGTGATAATGCCGAACGTGGCAACCCGGTTGAAGTAGCCAAAGACCTGGTTAAGGAAATTGGTTACCAGAACTGGCTGGAAGAGCAGAGTAGTGACCTGAAGATTGCTGAAAAGCGCATGGAAAATGTGTATGAACTCACGGACTGGCTGGAACGACTCTACAGGGATGAAAAAGGTGAAAACCTGGGTGAACTGGTTGCGCATATGAGCCTGATGGATATCCTTGAACGTAACAAGGAAGAGGCACAGTCTGATGCGGTTAGCCTGATGACACTGCATGCAGCGAAGGGGCTGGAATTTCCTTATGTCTTTATGGTGGGGGTAGAAGAAGAAACGCTTCCGCATCGCACGAGTATTATGGAGGACAACCTGGAAGAGGAGCGTCGTCTTACCTATGTTGGTATTACCCGCGCACAGAAAGAACTGTTTATTACCTATGCAAAGCACAGGCGCCGTTATGGTGAAGATATAGAGTGTGAACCCAGTCGATTCCTGAATGAATTACCAGAAGAAGAAATTGAGTGGCAGGGTGGTGGCCGCAAGCTGGATGAGGAAACTGCAAAGCAACGTGGGCGTGATCATCTTGCAGCCTTGAAAGATATGCTGGCCTAGCGTTTTCCAGCCGTATCTGTAAAGCAATTCCGACCTGCGGAGATCCTGGTTATAAAATCCCCGCCAGGTCGCTAACACGTATACGAAAATTCAGTCGTAGTTTATTTATGCGCAATTGGCTTATCGGTAAATAAATAATCTTTCAGTTCCTTGTCGAAGCTTGGGTCTTTTCGACGTATCCATTCCAGAACCATTGCAGCGTGTTCTTTTTCCTCATCACGATTGTGTGCAAGTATGGCTTTCAGGTCTTCATCCTTGCATGCGTCAACACGCTGGTTATACCAGTCGACTGCTTCGAGTTCTTCCATCAGGGATGTGATGGCACGATGCATGTCACGAGTTTCATCGCTAATTTCATTGATTGGTTCGTGGTAGCCTTCGTTTGACATAGGATTGCCCCTTTTAATTTATTATCGATGCGCCATCTTCAGGCAGGATGATGCACTGAAGCAGCTCTGCGTAAAATTAAAGTATTGAAAAATTATAGTGTTCCATATTTTTGAACATAAAGATAGCGTGTCTTTAGTGCTGTTTCCTGAATATAACTGTGCACATCAAGATTCGAATAATATCTAATGTTTAATGCTAAAGTTTCTCATTTGCAATTTTCTGTAACACGGGCAGCTCAAGTTGATGTTGCTCTGCCAGTTGTAGTGCGCGCTCTAATCTGGCGGGTGCACTACGACCCATGCAGTTATGTTGTGGGTCGCCTTCAAAAGCTACCAGCATTGCAGCAATAAGTTTCTCGCTATCGAATGTCTGTCCGCTCAGTTTCTGCTGTAGCTTGATGATTTCCTCGGCTACTGATCGAGCGAAGTCTTCATGTTGTGACCATAGCTCGGATACTGTGCCACCGGTTTGCAATCCCGCAATATTGGTTGTGAGTATATAAACGTTTTTCACGACCAGCTCGAAGAGAAGCTCGTCCGCGTTATTTAATTCGCGTGCAGCAATATCAATTGATTGCAGGCTATGCGCTACCTGTTTTGCATGTTTGCCAAATACGGGTGAAGGGATGAGTACCTTGTAGTCCTGGCCTTTCTTTTTCTCAAACCAGACCGATATCACAGTCGGTTCAAGTTTATGCTGTTGCCAGTCAGCGGGGAGCAATTCATTTTGTAATAGCACCAGTCTGTCTTTCCAGGCAGAAGGAATAGATGCAAGTACCGACTGTATGTCTTTTTCGGCAACTGCAATAACGACCATTTCAGGGTTTGTTATATTTTCGGCCTGTTGTTGCATATCCATATCGCGTGTGACCGGATATACGGGGTAGCCGGAACGTAAAAAACCGCGTGCGAATACACCTGCCATCTCACCCATGCCGACGATAATTACCGGATTGTTTGCCATGCTAATTGTCCTGTTACCTGTTAGAATTCGAGCGATTATAACAAAATTGTACCGACACTAACTATGCAGAAAGATAATCAGTCAGCTAATTCGCCCGGTCAGGATAGTCGCCTGGAGTTGATTAAACAGTGGATAGAAACAGAGCTGGGTATAGCTGAATATAGCATCGAAACCGCATCGGCTGATGCGAGTTTCAGGCGTTATTTTCGTCTCAGTGTAAATGATAATAGCTGGATTATTATGGATGCGCCTCCCGACAGGGAAGACTGTGAGCCGTTTGTAAAGATAGCCAGATTGATAGAGTCGGCAGGTGTTCATGCACCCCATATATTCGATTTCAATCAGTCACAGGGTTTTATGCGTTTGAGTGATCTTGGAACTGTTGCCTATCTGGATCGTTTGAATATGCAGAATGTGGATGAGTTATACGCCAGTGCAATTGACGCTATTATTAAAATGCAGTCAATTAACAGCGATGTGCCCGCATACGATGAAGCTTTACTTAAATTTGAAATGAGTCTGTTTAATGACTGGTTTCTGAATAAACATCTGGGTTATGAACTGGATCATGAGCAGAGTGAGGTATTGCAGAATGTAGTTGAATTACTTGCACATTCAGCATTGCAGCAGGACCGCGTTTTTGTACATCGTGACTTTCATTCAAGAAACCTTATGATTGTGGATCAGAATAATCCCGGAGTGATTGACTTTCAGGATGCAGTTAATGGCTCTCCCAGTTACGACCTGGTCTCACTGATTAAAGATTGTTATATCGCCTGGCCAAGGCAGAAGCAACTGCAATGGATTGACTACTATCTTAAAAATTCTCCTTTAGCACTGGATAAAGAACAGTTTATACAGCAGCTGGATTATATGGGTATGCAGCGTCATCTTAAGGCAACTGGTATTTTTGCGAGATTAAATTATCGTGATGGAAAGCCGGGATACCTGAATGATATTCCACGTACACTTACCTATGTGATGGATGTCTGTCAGCGCTATGAAGAGCTTGAAGAGTTTTATCAATTAATGAGTTCACTGGGGCTGAAGGCTGATCCCGAAACATGGGAAAGGATACAATGAAAGCCATGATTCTCGCAGCAGGCAGAGGTGAACGCATGCGGCCGCTGACAGATAATACTCCCAAGCCTCTACTCAAGGTGGGAGAGCGTCGGCTAATTGAGTACCATCTTTATAATCTGGCAAATGCCGGCTTCACTGATGTGGTTATCAATGTTGCCTGGTTGGGTCAGCAGATTATTGATTTTCTTGGCCAGGGTGAAAATTATGGCCTGAAGATTATATATTCCAATGAAGGTGATGCTGCACTTGAAACAGGTGGAGGAATATTCAATGCCTTACCTCTACTGGGTGATGAGCCTTTTCTGGTGATTAATGGCGATGTCTGGACAGATTATCCACTCGCACAACTTGGATCACTTAAACTGCAAAACAATGATAAAGCACATCTCGTTCTGGTGAAAAATCCTCCTCATAACCCACAGGGTGACTTTTCGATTCGAGGAAACCGTCTGATTGAAAATACAGATGAGTGTTATACCTTTAGTGGGCTGGGCGTCTACTCGAAATCTTTTTTTTCAACAGGTGAACGAGGCAAGTTTCCACTGGCACCAATGATCAGGTCTTATATTTCGGATGATCATGTTAGCGGAGAAGTTTATTCAGGTGAGTGGAGAGATATTGGTACGCGGCAGCGACTCGAGGAACTTGAAGTCATGCTAACCGGTTAAAACAAAAAGGCAACTCAGGAGAGCTGCCTTTTTAATGTGTTAGTAGTTTAACAGGGCAAATTAGAATGAGGAGCCATGGTAAGGCGCACCGCCCCAAAGATACTGAACTGAAATCATATGTACAGGATCAGGTAATATTTTATCCCCTTCCAGGCTACCTGCACTTTCACCATATTCTGAGTCACTGCTGTAGTAGGTGTAATTCACTTCTAGCCTTGCATCACGTGCCATTCTAAAGCCCATGCCAACAGTAAAGGAGTTGCCGTCAGTTCCATTTGTAGAGGTGGTAGTAGTTGATGTGATGTCATTGGTTAATTTGTATTTTACATCGATATCGGTTTTGCTGAATTTTAAAAAATAGTACATATTATTTTTTTCAATAGTTCTGTAACCGAGACCTATATCTACGCCATTAATCGAATAATCTAAATTCGAATTATCGGTGCCTGCTTCAACACTGGCAAAACCGATGGCTTCCAGTGCCCAGCCATCCTCTTCAATTCCGACTATGACGGCACCTGTTCCGGCGACATCTGCATTCTTGGTAGAGGCAGCACCTAGTCCCACACCATAGTAGCCGTTTACACCCTGACGACCAGCATAGCTATTAGCTGAGAGCAGCATTATGAATAGAGAAAATAGAATTGGTAAGCTTTGTTTTAGTTTCATCCAGTACACCCTCTCGGTATGAGTCGTTTAAGCCGGCTTTGGTGAGCCTGTGGTTCTTAATGGTTATATCGTTTAATCATAGCATGTTTTTTATAGAATACCTTATAAAAATCAACCATATACAAAAACAATGTGATATTTTACACAAGATTGGCGTCTTAACATGGGTGTCCGAAGTCTAAGTTATTGTTTTTATTTGGGTTAAATGTCCATTGGGTTTTGTTGTTGGCTCAACTACACTTAGTCAATATCAATTAAAAATTAAGGGCTGCATTACCGAAATGGGTCAGGAAATAACGACTAGTCACTTCACGGCTGCAGACTTTGAGCGCTTCTCACAGCGGTTACAGCGTGAAACAGGCCAGCTAAGACACTGGTTCGAGGCCGGGCAATTTTCCTCTCACGCAGCGGTAGCTGGTTATGAGATGGAGGCATGGCTTATTGATGCACAAGGGCAGCCTGCAGCCGCTAATGGTCAATTTCTCGAAGCCGCACGGAATCCGCTTTATACCGCCGAGCTTGCCCAGTTTAATATTGAGCTGAATACGCGACCACTGAATATCAGGGGCAGTTTCCTTTCGGATTTTGAACAGGATTTTCAGCAGCACTGGGAATACTGCAGAATGATCGCGGAGAGCATTGGCTGTCGTGTACTGGGTACCGGTATATTGCAGACCCTGGTAGACGAACATCTGAGTATGAATAATATTTCCGACATGGTCCGTTACAGGGCATTGAATGAGCAGGTGCTGCATCAACGACAGGGCAGGCCATTGCAGCTCAGCATCAATGGCCACCAGTCGATTAAAACCACTCATCATAATGTCATGCTGGAAGCAGCAGCTACTTCACTGCAGATCCACCTGCAGGCACCGCAGGATATGGCGCATCATTATTATAATGCCTCACTGTTAATATCGGCCCCGATGGTGGCTATTTCTGCTAATTCTCCCTATCTGTTTGGCAGGGATCTGTGGTCTGAAACCCGCGTACCGGTATTTGAACAGGCTGTAGATATAGGTGGTTACGATGGTGCTGCACAGGGGCCGATTCATCGAGTCAGTTTTGGTACAGGATATGCTCGTGAATCATTGATGGAGTGCTTTGAAGAAAACCTACAACATTTTCCGGTGCTACTGCCCATGGGCTTTAGTGATGATGTTGAAAAAATGCAGCACCTGAGTCTGCATAATGGCACGATCTGGCGCTGGAATCGCCCATTAATTGGCTTTGATAAAGATGGTACGCCTCATCTGCGTATTGAGCACAGGGTAATTCCCGCAGGGCCAAGTGTGGTTGATAATATTGCTAATATGGCTTTTTACTTTGGCCTGGTTGAGTTTTATGCCTCCCGGTCTGAATCTTTTACACAGGAAATCAGCTTCTCCGATGTCAGGGATAATTTTTATACTTCTGCCCAGCATGGCCTGGAAAATAAACTCAGCTGGCCGGGTTCCGAGCGCTGTGAAATGCGACAGCTGATTCTGAACCAGCTAATTGATGAAGCAAAACAGGGGTTAGTGAGCTTCCAGCTTGACCCGGCCGATATCGAGTTTTATCTGGGAATCATTCGATCGCGGGCTGAAGTCCGGCAAACAGGTAGCCACTGGCAACGTCAGTTTGTGGCAAAGCATGGAAACGATATGCAGCGATTACTACAAACCTACTATCATAATCAGCAAAGCGGTGAGCCGGTTCACTGCTGGGATTTTACACATTATGTCTGATTTACTGGAACAGTACGATTACCTTCCCGACGGTTTCCTTGAGGCCACTGCAGAGACATTGCATCAGGTTCTACATAAACCATCACTGATTCATCTTCAGGGCAACAATAGTCAGCCACTGTTTGTATGTACCTTGCTGCACGGTAATGAAACGACCGGATTCTATGCAATACAGCAACTATTACGACATTATCAGGGACGGGATTTGCCTCGCTCGATATCGATTTTTATCGGCAATGTAAAAGCGGCAGAGGCAGGTGTGCGTCGTTTAGATGAGCAGGTGGATTACAACCGAATATGGCCCGGCACGCACCAGCATTATCTTGCCGAGGCTCACCTGATGCAGCAGGTGACTGATATTATGAAGCAGAAGAATGTTATCGCGAGTATCGATATTCATAATAATACCGGCAAGAACCCCCACTACGCCTGCATTAACAAACTGGAAAAGCCTTTTGTTGCCCTCGCGGGTATGTTCAGTAATACCCTGGTCTACTTCTCTACACCTAAAGGCGTACAGTCGGCGGCGTTTGCCGAGTTCTGTCCTTCGGTAACACTCGAATGCGGCTTGTCGGGTGAGCGTGAAGGTGCAGAGCATGCATTACGATATTTGCAGGCAGTACTGGAGGTGGAGGATCTGGATCAGCCGGTGGCAGATAATCTGCGACTATTTCATACCGTTGCACGGGTTAATATTCCAGAAGGCTATTCGTTTGGTTTCGAGGATGATGCAACCATCAACCTGCTACCAGAGATCGAAAACTATAATTTCTGTGAGCTGTCCGAACAGACAGCACTGGCGACCATTGAGCCAGGAAGCAGTGCTTATCTTCAGGCGTTTGATGATGACGAGCGTGAAGTTGGTCGTGATTTTTTCGAATATCATGACGATATGATCGTGTTAAAGAAAGCGGTGATGCCGG
>JBFHVK010000120.1:0-8504 GCA_041589615.1 Gammaproteobacteria bacterium
CAATGTCTTCAGGGTCGATACCTGAGGTTTCGGGTTCAGGGATGATAGTGGCCTGTTTAACAACAGGTGCTACTGGTTTGCTGGCGACTCTGGGGGCTGCAGGCCTGGGTTCCTGTTGAATTGCAAAGGCCGGAAGCGCAAGTCGATCGCCTACGGAAATACTCGAAGGTCCACGTTTAAATGCCTGTGGATTATTCGCCACAATCTCTCGGCGCAATTGCTGCTGTTTTTCGCGGTCACCCGGGAACAGGCTGCGGCTGATTTTATACAGGGAATCACCCGGCTGGATCAGCCAGTGGGTGCCATTCTGCAGTCCTGCAATGGCGGGGGAGATTAACAGACTGTTGAAAAATATCAGGCCAGATAGCTGGATGAATAGCGTTCTTGTTTTCATAAAAGTCTCCGGCAACATAGGCTCTATCCCTGATTAATAGGTATAACTGAGATTAACGTTAAACAGTGTGCGCTCGTAATCGTACAGGTTGTAACTTGAGTCATTTTCTGTGTAACGCAGTGTTGTATCCAGGCGCCATTTTCTGGCAAAGGCCCATAGAAGGCCGATATCCGCTGTTGTGTAGTCATCTTCACGAATGGTATCCGGGTCAAATAGAGGTGCACCAGCATATTCACTCTGTTGAAGGCCTACGGACGTCTGCAATGCCAGTGTATTGGTGAAGCTGAGTATCAGGCCTGCTCGAATACTGATAATGTCTCGTTCTGTATCCGCTTTTGCTGCATCTGTGTCTTCATCAGCGTTTTCCTGGCTCAGGCTGATAGAGGTGAATACAAGGGGCTGTAACCAGACGCTAAATCCATGGTTGTGGCTGAGTCCCAGGGTAATCAGGTCGGAGTTTTTTCCAGGGATGTCCGGATAATCCAGTACGCCATATTGCAAAGTTGTGTTAATGCTGGATTGCTGGGACAGGGTGTGCTGCCAGTCCAGCGTCAGGTTATTCAGCGTACGGTACTTGTCGCCGTCGAGATTGAACTGTTGAGTGAGAATTTCTGCTTTATAGCGATTGCTGTCTTTCAGGTGTACAACACCAAGTTGCAGGGTTGCGGTCGTGGTATCGTACTGATCCAGGTCCTGATTTTTGCGTAAATTGCCCGACAGGGTGGACTCCATAAACCAGCCCGGCATGAACGGATGGCTATAGGTCCAGCCGCCACCGAGCTCACTATAACTGTCTTCCTGGGCGATACTTTCCGGATTTACCAGATCGAAAATTTCCAGCGCCTTATTTTCATCCACACCGCCATTGGCATTGTCATCGTTGCCAAGGGCAAGGCTTATAAAGCCACTGTGAGTAGGACGGTAGCGTGATTCACTGACACGAATCCTGTCCAGGTAGGCTTCGGCGGTATCCCGTACCTGGGAGGGTGGACTGGATTCTAATACCCGTTCAAAGGCCTCTCGGGAAAGTGCATATTCCTGCAGTACGAAATAGCCCCGCGCCAGCTCCAGCCGGGCTACCTGGTCATTTGGGAACTGCAGCAAAACGCGTTCAAGTGCAAATACACCTTCACTGGCATGGCCGGTATCGATGGCAGATACACCGTAGAAATAGTCGAAATAGGGGTCGCCCTCCATTTGCTTCAAATGCTTTCTGGCGTATTCGTAGGCTTTTTTACGCTGGTATTGATCGAAAAGCTGCTGCAGGGCCCTAAGCTCGAAAGCCTGCTGTGGTATCGCCTGTCCATTGGCTTCCACGGCGCTAGCAGACTGTAGTGGCAACAGCATTAGCAATAGAGCTAGCCCGCTGTGGAGAATGGTTCTGTTTATTTTTATTGTTTGCATCTTAAAACTCATCGCTGGTCCTTTAGTTTAGAGTATAGAAACAGGCGTATAAAAATCTTCATATTCAGGTTAATTAGGTAAAATAAACCTGAAACTGTGAGCCTTAATCTGAAATTACCGGCATCGCGCTGTTTATTCAACCGAATTCCCTGTAAAATCCGCGGTTTGCAAATTAACGCGGGTAACCCATTCATGACCGACCCTGGTGCCGGTTTACATATCCACTCGATCAGTTGTAGCCGTGGCTACCGGGATCTGTTTAGTCATCTTGATTTCAGGCTGGATTCGGGGCAGGTGCTGCGTGTGGAAGGCCGCAATGGTTCGGGTAAAACCAGTCTGTTGCGTATTATGGCTGGACTGGCTCAACCGCTGGAAGGTGAGGTACTGTGGCAGGGGCGCAAGATACATCATCCTGAATCAGACTACCTGGAAAATTTGCTCTTCATCGGTCATCGTGCTGGTATCAAGATGGAGCTGAGTCCGATCGAAAACCTCTGTATGGCCAGGGCTTTACACGGTAGTCGTTCTGAAAATGGTATCGAAGAAGCGCTCTATCAGGTGGGGCTCTATGGTTTTGAAGATATACCCTGTGCACGCCTGTCTGCAGGGCAGAAGCGACGGGTCGCACTGGCTCAGTTATTTCTTACACAGGCTCGATGCTGGATTCTGGACGAGCCCTATACTTCACTCGATGTAGCAGCGGTTGCCCTCCTCGAAAAAGTGTTTGAGGCCCATGTAGCTAACGGGGGGCTGCTGGTGATTACTTCACATCAGCCGGTGTCACTGAAATCGCCCGAACAGTTCCGGCTGGTGTTGCCTGACACTCATCTGGAGACAGTAGCATGACGCCAACTACTGGAAGTGCGTTTATAGCTCTGATCAGGCGTGACCTGATGTTATCCTACCGGCACCGTAATGAGTTGCTTAATCCATTGTTATTCTTTGTTATTGTAGTCACGCTGTTTCCGTTGGGGACATCTCCCGAGAAGCAGCTATTGCAGACCATGGCGCCGGGTGTTATCTGGGTGGCAGCCCTGCTGGCGGCAATGCTGTCACTGGATAGCCTGTTTAAGGCCGATTATGAAGACGGTACACTCGAGCAGATGATGTTGAGTCCGCACTCCAATGCAGTACTGGTACTGGCAAAAATTATCAGCCACTGGCTGGTGACCGGATTACCCATTATATTGCTTGCGCCTTTGCTAGGGCTGTTTATGTACCTGCCATCGCAGGGTATATATACATTGATGCTAACGCTGTTACTGGGTACACCGATACTTAGCCTGGTGGGTGCAATTGGTATGGCATTGACGCTGGGATTGAACCGTGGCGGCATGTTGTTGTCTTTACTGGTCCTGCCGCTGTATATACCAGTATTGATTTTCTCTGCCAATGCTGTTGATGCCAGTCTGGCAGGGCTGGAGATTAAGGGCCAGCTGTATTTCCTTGGTGCTCTGCTGGTGTTGTCAATCACCCTGGCACCGCTGGCGACTGCTACAGCGTTAAAAATTAGTGTGGAATAATATTTAATAACTTAAGGTATATAACCGTCATTTATGCGTGAAAATGGCACTTGAAGAGATTGTTGCAAACAGATTATGAAATTACCTGCGATTGTTCATAAATTTTCGTCACCGAAAAATTTTTACACCATGTCGGGAAAACTGATCCCCTGGTTTGTCTGGGGTTTTCTGCTCACCCTGATAGCCGGGCTTTACTATGGTTTTTTCGTGGCTCCACCAGATTATCAGCAGGGAGAGAGCTACCGCATTATGTTTGTGCATGTGCCGGCGGCCTGGATGTCGATGTTTATCTATATGGTGATGGCCACTTCAGGTGCAATTGGCCTGATCTGGCGTATTAAGACTGCAGACCTGATGGCGAGTGCCAGTGCACCAATAGGCGCTGCTTTCACTTTTCTGGCGCTGGTTACCGGTTCGCTCTGGGGCAAGCCAATGTGGGGTACCTACTGGGTATGGGATGCGCGCCTGACTTCAGAGCTGATACTGTTATTTTTATACCTGGGCTTTATTGCGCTGCAGGCGTCTATTGAAGATCCGAGAAATGCAGCCCGCGCGGGTGCTGTACTGGCATTAGTGGGTGTGGTGAATATACCTATTATCCACTATTCCGTTGAGTGGTGGAGCACCCTGCATCAGGGCGCGACGGTGACCAAGCTGGATAAACCATCGATTCACATCACTATGTTGATCCCGCTACTGTTGATGGCGGTATCATTCAAGCTTTATTATTTGGCTTCGGTGCTGATGCGTGCTCGTGGAGAAATTCTGTTGCGCGAGCAGAACAGTCGCTGGGTAAAGGAGATTGTTGAAAATGACAGCAAGTGAGTTTTTCCATATGGGCGGCTATGCCGTGTATGTCTGGTCTTCATATGGGCTGTCGGCGGTGGTACTTACCTGGGTATTCCTAAGTCCGATATTTAGCCGTAAAAACATTATTAAGGAGCTGCGTATGAAGTACCGCCAGCAGCAGAGGCAGCAGGAAACACCCGAAAACGAATAAACCCGAAAGGGAATAAACCGTGAAAAATTTCAGGATATATAACAGTTAGAGCTGATATATTGAGTCGACCAACCGGATTTTAAGAGAGAACCATGACACCACGCCAGAAACGAATGAGTTTTGTTGCCATGCTGATTGCAGGTGTTGGCCTGTTTATCACCCTGATTATGATGGCACTGAATGAAAATATTAACCATTTTTACAGCCCTAGTGAGATCCATGAGGGCAAGGCACCTGTAGATCACAGTTTCCGAATTGGAGGGCTTGTGGTTACTGGCAGTGTGAAGCGCGACCCGGCCAGTCTGAAGATTAACTTTGATCTTACCGATGGCGCAAAAAATTTTACTGTTGAATACGAAGGTATTCTGCCTGATCTATTCCGTGAAGGGCAGGGTATTGTTGCAACGGGCAAGCTATCTAACGATGTGTTTGTAGCCGATGAAGTGCTCGCTAAACATGATGAGAACTATATGCCGCCTGAAGTTGCAGATGCGCTGAAGAAGTCTGGTAAGTATGAAGATGCCATGTCAGGTAAGGCCGAGCATCCACCGAGTGTGCCTGTCGGTGCGCCTGAAGTATGGAGAGATAAATGATTCCTGAGATAGGTCACTTCGCCTTAATTCTGGCACTCTGCCTCGCGGTAATTCAGGGAGTTATACCGCTTGTTGGTGCTCAGAAACGCTATTCCTCCTGGATCGAAGTTGCTTTTCCAGCAGCCCTCGGCCAGACCTTGTTTATTACCATCAGCTTTATCTGCCTTACCTATGCGTTTATGGTCGATGACTTTTCCGTCGGTTATACAGCACGCCAGTCGAACACCGAGTTGCCAATGATGTATAAAATATCAGCGGTGTGGGGTGGTCATGAAGGTTCGTTATTATTGTGGACCTGGTTTCTTGCATTGTGGTCGGCTGCTGTGGTGCTGTTCAGTAAAACCATGCCACTAGTGATGCGTGGGCGTGTGGTTGCGGTCATGGGGCTGGTGAGTGTTGGCTTCCTGTTGTTTACCCTGTTAACTTCAAACCCGTTCGATCGAATATTCCCTGTACCGTTAGAAGGTCGAAGCCTTAATCCGTTATTGCAGGATATTGGCCTGATTATTCATCCTCCAATGCTGTATATGGGCTATGTCGGTTTCTCTGTTGCCTTTGCGTTCGCGATTGCCGCGATGCTGGGCGGTCGACTGGATTCTGCCTGGGCTCGCTGGTCACGTCCCTGGACAAATATTGCCTGGGTCTTCCTGACGATTGGTATCGCACTCGGTAGCTGGTGGGCCTATTACGAGCTTGGCTGGGGTGGCTGGTGGTTCTGGGATCCGGTAGAAAATGCCTCATTTTTACCCTGGCTTGTTGGTACTGCATTGATTCATTCACTTGCAGCAACCGAAAAGAGGGGTACCTTCAAAGCATGGACGGTACTGCTGGCGGTTTTCACATTCTCTTTGAGCTTGCTGGGAACCTTCCTCGTGCGTTCCGGTGTACTTACTTCCGTGCATGCATTTGCGAACGACCCTGAACGCGGTATTTTTATACTGATTTTCCTTGGCGTAGTCGTCGGTTGTTCGCTGGCTCTCTATACCTGGCGTGCACCACAGATTCGCAGTGCGGTTAAGCTGAATATGCTGTCTCGTGAAGGTGGCCTGCTGATGAATAATATCCTGCTGGTTATTACCGCCGCTTCGGTATTGCTGGGTACCCTGTATCCACTGGTTCTCGATGCCCTGGGTGCAGGTAAGATTTCAGTTGGCCCTCCATACTTCAACGCACTTTTTGTCCCGCTAACTATTCCGATTGCGATGCTGGTTGGTGTGGCTGCACTTGCACGCTGGAAACAGGATAGCGTTGAACGCCTGGGTAAAAAGCTGATGGTGCCATTTGTGATCAGTGTGCTACTGGGTACTCTGTTACCGGTCACATTACTGGATGAGGTTAAATGGGGTGCAGTCGTTGCTTCTATACTGGCGATCTGGATTACCCTCACCAGCCTCCAGGGTGTTATAGATCGGGTTTCAGGCAAACAGGATAAATGGCAGGCACTTCGCAATACGCCGCGTGGTTTTTATGGCATGAGCTTTGCCCATTTCGGTATTGCTGTGTTCGTCATGGGGATTACCCTGACCACCCTGTACAGTACTGAAAAAGATATTCGCCTGGTGAAAGGTGAGTCCTATTCAATCGGTGACTATACTTTTGTTTTCCATGGTGTGCAAAGCGTTGAAGGTCCAAACTATAAAGCCTCAGAAGGCCGCTTCACAGCGCAGTATAAAGACGAAGTGATTGCCGAGTTGAACTCGCAGAAACGCCTTTACAATGCCGGTGGTATGCCCATGACAGAAGCTGGTATTGATGCTGGTTTCTGGCGTGATCTGTATGTTTCACTAGGCGAGCCACTAAATAACCAGGGTGCCTGGAGTGTGCGCATTTACCATAAGCCATTTATTCGATGGATCTGGCTGGGTGCGGTGATTATGGCACTGGGTGGCTTGCTTGCTGCGACTGATCGGCGCTATCGTCAGGCCGTTAAATCCGCACAGCAAGAACAAGCTGCGATGGCAGGAGCTGCTTGATGGGACGTTATTCCATACTCATTGGCTTTTTTATTCTGATCGGTGTATTCGCGGTAGTGCTCGACCGTATGGGCAAAGGTGAATATAACCCGCGTAATATTCCTACCGAATTTATAGGTAAGACCGCACCTGAAATTAATGTGCCTGATTTATACAATGAATCAGAAATTGTACGTAGCAAGGACATGCTGGGAAAGGTCTGGTTGTTTAATGTCTGGGGAACCTGGTGTCCTGAGTGCTGGCGTGAGCATAAATATCTGCTCGAGTTACAGCAGGAAGGCATCACAATTATCGGTCTTAACTGGCGTGATGAAGCGGCCGAAGCCAAGGCGATGCTAACCCGACTGGGCAATCCATTTGCAAAAATTGGTTTTGACCCGAATAGTAATGTCGCAATGGACTGGGGCGTTTATGGTGCACCGGAAACTTTTCTCATTAATGCCGAAGGTATAGTGGTTGAAAAACATGCGGGTGGTCTAACTCCGGCTGTCTGGCAGCAGAAATTTCAAAAGCACTTTAACTCATTATGAATATTTTAAAATTTGTCTTACCGTTGATTGCTTCACTGGTGTTTATGTCACCCGCCATGGCAAAAGTGGAAACCCATGATTTTGCCAGCGAGCAGATTGAAAAAGACTATAACCAGCTGGTGGCAGAACTCCGTTGCCTTGTCTGTCAGAATCAGAATCTCGCTGATTCGAATGCAGAACTTGCACAGGATATGCGAGCCAAGGTATATAAAATGCTTAATGAAGGAAGTAGCAAGGATGATATCGTAGATTATATGGTAGTGCGTTACGGTGATTTTGTTATGTATCGTCCGCCGGTGAAATCATCGACGTTTCTACTGTGGTTTGGCCCACTGATATTCTTCATTGTCGCAGCTATGGTTGTTGTTTCTTATATACGAAACCAGAGAGGCAATCGTGAACCGGTTGTTGATCAGCAGCAACAGAAAAAAGCCCATTCATTGCTCGATGACGAAGAGCGTTAATTTTTCTTGAATACTTCGGAATATTTATGACAGTTTTTATTATAAGTGCACTTGTACTGATTGTTGTTGCACTGTTTATGATTGTGCCAACCCTGCTGAAAAAAAATCAGCCGATTACGGATGATTACGATGCGTTGAACGTGTCGATAGCCAAAGACCGGTTGAAAGAAATAAAGCAGCAACTCGATGCTGGTGATATCACGCAGGAAGTCTATCAGCAGTTACATGATGAACTGGAAGCAACCCTGGCACTGGATCTGGCCAACTCCCAGACAAGCGCTGAAGCAGGCGTGGAAGAAAACAAAATACCTGTGCCATTAATAACCGCGATTATGTTGCCGGTGCTGGCTGTGATTCTGTATTCACAGATCGGAGACTTCAATGCGGCAACGGGTAAGGCTGTTCAGTCTGTGGAGATACCAGCGGGCGAAAATCGTCAGCAGATGAGTATCGAAGAAGCGATTGCAAAGCTGCAGTTGCGTCTGCAACAGGAACCGGATAATGCAGATGGCTGGTATATGCTGGCAAAAACCTATATGACCACACAGCAGTATCCACAGGCTGCGTCTGCTTATAAGCAGACGATTGATCTGGTGGGTGATGATCCACAATTATTATTACGC